>JAGCEE010000063.1 GCA_017650795.1 Clostridia bacterium
ACTTGAAGAAAGACTTTGTAAAGGGTAAATAAATGCGGAATATTTCTAATGATTATCTAAACCAATTTGAAAATGACAAGCCAAGTGAAGATTGCTTGGTTATTCTTCAGGGTCGGAATGGCTACGATGATAATGTTTGTCATTTGTCTATGAAAGATAATTATGAAATTCTCCCAAGCACAACTATTGCCGAGCTACTTGGTATGGGTAACTTGATTTATGGTGATGAAGCACTACCTTATTACCATATTGAAGCCTATGTTGACCTTAAAAAGTTCAAGTTGAATCCTATTAAACCCTATGAAAAGAATACAGACATTGTTCCTTACAAGAATTACATCATTCGTAGGGGTAAGGCTAACTTTACTGTTGCTAATTCTTGTAATGGTGGCGGTGATGGTGGATATTTTGTTGATAAGTATGTCAATGCTTATTTACCTTTCTTGACTAATAACCAAGTTGATACAATTTTTGCAAAGCATCGTGAAATTAAAAGAAAACTTGAAGAAATTAATAAGGATTTTGAAAAATGAATTTCTATTCAGTTGTAAAAAGGTTTGAAGATGTGCTATTCGGTTTTGGTTATTATCATGACTGGCAAGGTGATAAATTGAATTTCTATATGGGTGGCATTAAATGTTTTTATATAGATTACAAAAACAACAAATTATGTTACAAGAATCGCATTGACGATGAGTTTTTTGTTGAATACGAGTATGCCTTCTACACAACCGAAGAAAATATCAAGAATTTTATTGAAATGATTAAACAAAAAGCTGCTAATTTTATTAAATTTATCAAAAAAGAACAAGTAATAAACACTAGACTTGAAGAACTAGAAAAGGACTTTGTATGAGCAACCCAACTTCTAAACAAGAAATTTATGAATCGGTAAAAGAAACATTCAAACACTTTACAAGTGGTAATACCGATATTTGGAAAACTAGCGGTAAAAAGTCATTAGGCTTTATTACTTTCTACGATGATGATAACCAATTCGTATTTCAAAGTGGTTGGGCTTATACGGATAGACCAGCAAAGCACCCTAAGACAAGGGTATTCCTAACTGTTCCTTATGAAAAGGCTATTATGTTCAATGAAAAGGACTATGATAACTATGTGAATAAGGCTATCTATGAACTTAAAAAGTTAAAGATTCAGAACAGAATTGATGAGTTACAAAAGGACTTTAAAAACCCGGTAATACTATGAGTAAAAAACTTGAAAAGGATTTTTAAAATGGAACTTAAAGAAGTTAAAGCAGTATGTAAAGAATTGGAATTGCATTGTAAACCGGAAGGCGGTCATATAAAGGATTGGTATATCTACACACCAAGTCAATCAAGATGGATTGCTTGCTATTATACTTTGTTTGGTCAGGCTGTAATCTACAATTCAGGTGAACCATTCTTTAACGATAAAGATGAATTTAAGGAAGGTTTACAGCGTAAACTTAAAGAAATTAAAGAAGAATCAATTAAGGATAGAATCAAATCTTTGGAAAAGGACTTTGTATGACTTATGAAGAAATGCACCATCTTATAAATGAATTTGGTCTTCAAGAAGACGGACACAATCTATCTTACAAAAATTATACTGTCGCAAACATTTATAATAATCTTATTGACAATAAGACTAAAGAAAATGCTTATCGTTTAGATTTCATTTGTTCGTACATTAGCACTATGAATTATGAGGTTGCTAAAAAGGCTGCGGCAAAAAGAATAGCAATTATCAAAGATGTTATTGTTGCAAACAAACGAATAGAAATTGAAAAGGATTTTGCATAATGACTTTCAATGAGTTCTTTAATGAATTGTCTAATGACTTGTTAAGCAAAGGCTATCAAATAGTCCAACCATCTAGCTATGGATATTATTTTGCTATTGATGGTATCAATTTCTATTGGATTTCATTGAAAACATCTGAAATTGGTTATACAATTGATTTTTCTGACGATTGGTTTTATGTTAGATATGTGTTTCAAGAAAAAAAGTTGAATGAACTAAAAACACAGGCAAGTAAATTTGTTGAAGATATGAAGAAAAAGAGAATTGAAAACAAACTTAAAGAACTTGAAAAGGATTTTGTATGAATTATACTGAATTACATAAACTTATAGATGAATATGGTCTTAAAGAGGAAGGACATTGGTTAATCTTCAAAAGCCATATTGTAGCCTATATGAATAACAATTTAATTGACAATTCAACCCGTGAAATTGCTTATTGCTTAAAATTTACTGGATATGTTGAAACTATGAATTACGAGCTTTCTAAAAAATATACTGAAGAAAGAATTAAACTTATTAAAGAAAAGATTATTCGTAATAAAAAGTATGAACTTGAACAGGATTTTAAGAATGAACCTTAAAGAATTTGAAGATTTAGCAAAGAAATATAATTGTTTGGTAATGACCGATTTTGACTTGGATGGAACATATTATTATCTTTATGCTCCCAAGTTGGCTGACTATCGTCTTGCTACTTTCTATCCAAAATTTCAAGCCACCGAAATGTACACAATTATTGATAAAAAACAATTTACAAAAATTGAAGACCTAGAATACGAATTAAAAATTAAATTTAAACAGTTAAAACAAAAAAGAATTGAAAAGAAACTTAACGAATTAGAAAAGGACTTTTTATAATGGAAACTTATTATATTTGCGTAATCGGTATGCCAATGGGAATACCTGTACCTGACGAAAAGACAGGCTATGAACAATGCTACGAAATTTACAAGAGTGGCACTAAATTAAACCACATCAAGTTAGTTAAGATTGGTGATAATTATGAAGACCAAACTTACCTTGATGTAGAATCCTATATCACCAAGAAAGAAAATATGGATAATCGTATGAAAGACATTGATAAGGATTTTACTGAATATGAACTTGTGGAATAAGTTTGTTGATTACATCTTGGGTGAAAAGGTAATTCCCTTTGAAGAATTTACCAAGCAACTGGATAGCAAATTGGCAGAATACGGTTATAAAAGGGATTATGGAATGTGTGTAGCCCAATATAGTCTTTTCTATTTTGGTAATAAAGCATCTGATTGTGTATTTTTCCAAATTGACCGGGTTTCTGAACAAGTCAATTTTGTAAACAATGAAAAAAATAATCCTAGTGGTGGATGGACTAGCTTTGATAAAGAAAAATTTACAAAAACTAATCTTAATTTCCTATTTGAAAAAGCTTCAACATTTGCTAAATTATCAAAGAAATGTGTAGTTATGGAAAAACTAGCAAGCATTAACAAGGATTTTGTATGAACTTAAAGAATATGTTGAATCGGGTAAGAAAACCAAAGAAAATACCTTTTGAGGTATTTTCCAAATCCTTACAAGATAAACTTATTGAGTTGGGTTATAAAAAATCCAATACTGGTAATCGTACTTATTTTTCATTATTCTATTACAATAAAAAGGAACACCTAATACCGGAATATTATCACTATTTTTATA
>JAGCEE010000064.1 GCA_017650795.1 Clostridia bacterium
AAAAATATTAAATAATTTAAAATGTTTTATAGTATTACTTATTATTAATCTAATAATAAAGCAATAAAAAATTATTAAAAAGTTGATACAAACAACAATAAGGTATGATATTATGTATTTGATAGTTTATTATAAAAATAGTTATAACTATAATTAAAAATAGGAGAAGAAAATGCCATCTACAAAACAATTTAAGGATTACGTTTTGGAACAAATTAAAGATTTAGAAAATATTACTTGTAAACAAATGATGGGTGAATACTTATTGTATTATAACGGAGTTTTGTTTGGTGGGATTTATGATGATAGATTTTTAATAAAGATTACTGCAACAAACAAGGCTTATTTCTTGCAAGAGCAAATTCCATACAAAAATGCAAAGCCAATGTGTTTGTTAGAGAACTTAGATGATGTTGAATATTTAAAGCAAGTTATTTTACAAACATATAAAGACTTGTTGGGTAAAAATATATAAGGGTTTTATGGTAAAAACAGTTGTTCGTATTAATTAAAATGTACTAAAATAAAACAAATTAAAGGAATATTGTGTATGCAAGACATAATTGGATATTTAGAAAAAATGGAAAAATCAATGGTGTACAAATTGTTTTTTATTGATATAATAGACATCACAAAATACGATTTAATAGTAGGTTTTGGTTATTGCTGATGGAACATTTATAAAATACTTAAATGGCATTTTTACAAGTTTAAAGTATGTAGGTTATGACATAAGTCAAGATGTGATTATAAGGGCAAAACAAAGTGGCTATAAAAATGTAAAATTTACATCTAATTTAGAAGATTTTAAGCAAATATTAAAAAAACAAAATCATGCAATCATTAAAAATTAATAATTTTTTAGTAAAATTTGACGAAAAATTCACACTTCCGTATAAAAAACAAGAGATTTTTGAGAATTTTAACTTTTCTTTAGATTTGCCGACCCACAGAAAAACTAATATTTGTAAAAGACACATTATTAAAAAAAATCAAACCACAATGGCTTTGTGGTTTGATTTATTTTTTTACTTTGTGTAAACTATAACTATATCATAGTTATAACTTCTTGATAAAAAAATAAAAAGGTTTGGAATTATGTATGCAAAGAACAAAAGTTAAAGTTGTTATGAGAATAGCATTCGTGGGTTTACTCGCAGTAATGCTATTTTTTGCGGGGCTAACTATTTTGCATTTGCAAAAGTTAAATAAAGCTCTGCCAACAAATATAGCAAGTGCAGACACCTTTGAAACAAATCGTGTTTACCCAATAATAAATGGCAATCCGGTTGTTTCGCAAGGTTATGCATTTACTGCCCAAGCAAACCATTTGCAGTTAGATGGCTATTATGGTTCAGACCCAAACGTTGTTATTCCAGTCGCATTTTATTGTGGCGATGGAACAACGTACACAAATACATCTTCATTCACTTTCGGGTTTAATAAGACTTATCGTCAAAATAACATAATAGAAACATTTGTAGTTGATGGAACGGTTTATTTTAGTGGTAGTTTTGAAAGCTTTGCAGAACAATCAACTTTAGAAGAATGTGATTTTGGAAGTGCCAATACGACTGATATTACTAGTATGAAGACAATGTTCCACATGTGTCAAAGTCTTACAAGTTTAAATTTAAGTAGCTTTGATACAAGTAATGTTACAAATATGTCGCATATGTTCGCTGGCTGTTCTTCTTTAGAAAGTTTAGATTTAACCAACTTTGATACAAGCAAGGTTGAATCAATGCAATGTATGTTTCATTCTTGTTTAAAATTAGAGACAATAGATGTAAGCAGTTTTGACACAAGTAATGTCACCCAAATGTTTAATATGTTCTATATGTGCAATAGTATTACGAGTTTGGATTTAAGCAACTTTAACACAAGCAAAGTAGAGTACATGGATAATATGTTTTGGCATTGTATACAGCTAATATACTTAAATATAAGTAGTTTTTATGTTGGAAATTCTGTAGATGTTGAAGATTTTATTTCTGATTGTACTAATCTTGCAAGTATACATGCACCATACTATTTTGGACCAAGCTATAATTTGGAGGGTAGTGGTTGGAAAAGAGTAGACAATGGAAGTACTGTCACTAATTTACAAAACACTAGTGGTGTATCTTATAGAATAACCAAATTGCCACAAGGATTGGATTCTTCTTACGTTTATCCAATAATAGCCGGAGAATTAGACACCACGCAGTATTACACATTTACTGCAAATGCAAACTATTTGCAACTAAATAATTACCTCGGCTCGAACCCAGATGTTGTTATACCAACAATCTTTTATTGTGGCGATGGGACTATATATGCCAATACATCATCTTTTACGTTTAGATTTAATCAAACATACAAAGACAATACAGTGATTGATACATTTAATGTAAATGGAACAGTATACTTTAGTGGTGGTTTTAATAATTTTGCTCAGGGTTCTGGCTTGCAACAGTGTAATTTTGGTGACGCCAACACAAGTGGTGTTACTTTAATGAATTATATGTTTAGTAATTGTAGTAGTCTTACAAGCTTAAATGTAAGTGGATTTGACACAAGCAATGTTACAAATATGCAAGGCATGTTTAATAACTGTAGTGTTCTAGCAAGTTTAAATATAAGTAATTTTAACACAAGTAATGTTACTAGTATGTCTGCTATGTTTAGTGGCTGTTGTGTATTAGCAAGTATAGATGTTAGTGGCTTCAACACGGACAATGTTGAATATTTGTCTGGCATGTTTAAGAATTGTATTGCACTAACAAGCATAGACATAAGCAATTTTAATACGAGCAATTATAAGATATTGTACAATTTGTTCAGTGGTTGCAGCAATCTTACAAGTGTAAATTTATGTGATTTTAATTTAAGTAATGCTACTAACATAAACAGTATGTTTAGCGATTGTGCACAACTTACAAGTTTAGATTTAAGTAGTTTATATGTTAGCAGTTCAGCAAGTGTTGAAAATCTTCTTTCTGGTTGTACAAATCTAGTAAACATAAATGTACCATACAATTTTGGACCAAGCTATGATTTGGGTAGTGGTTGGAGAAGAGTTGGCGATGGTGCGAGTGTCACAGATTTACAAAACACAACGAACGCTTCTTTCGAAATTACAAAACTAGAATTATATGAAATAACCTTTAAAAATTACGATAATACCACTTTGCAAGAAGAATATTTAAAGCTAGGTACTATGCCAACATATACTGGTGAAGCACCAACCAAACCGGCAACTGTGCAGTATTCATATACATTTAATGGTTGGGATCCAGAAATAGAAACCGTAAGCGGCGATGCAGAATACACGGCAACATATTCCTCAGTGGTTAGAGAATATACGATAATATTTAAGAACTACGATAATTCAATTCTAGAGCAAAAACAGGTTGCTTATGGCGACACACCAGAGTATACTGGTGAAGCACCAACCAAGCCATCAACAATAGATACAGTTTACACATTTAATGGTTGGCTTCCAGAAATAGAAGTGGTGACCGGCGATGCGGTGTACACTACAACATATTCTTCAGCAGTTAGAGAGTATACAATAACATTTAAGAACTACGATAATTCAATTCTAGAGCAAAAACAGGTGGCTTATGGCGATACACCAGAGTATACTGGTGAAATACCAACTAAGCCTGCGACAGCACAATTTACTTATACCTTTAATAATGAATGGTCACCAAGCATAGTTGCTGTTGTTGGTGAAGCAGCATATACAGCACAATTCTCACAAACTGTTAATGAATACACCATAACATTTAAAAATTATGATGATACGGTTTTAGAGCAAAAACAAGTTGCATTTGGCACGATTCCAACTTATAATGGTGCCACACCAGTCAAGCCTGCGACAGCACAGTATTCATATATGTTCAGTGGTTGGACAACAAATCTAGTTGCAGTTACTGGCGAGGCAGAATATACGGCAGGATTTTTGGAAAATGTTAATAATTACACAATAGTATTTAAGAATTATGATAATGAAGTGTTGCAGCAAACTCAAGTTCTATACGGCCAAATGCCTGCTTATAATGCAGAAAATCCAACTAAGCCTCCAACCGATAGTTATGTTTATAGATTTAATGGCTGGGATAATACACTAACGGCAGTAACTGGCGATGCAACTTATACAGCAACATATCAAGAATTGAAAAAACTATTTGTAAGTATTGAATGTGATGAAAATCTAAGTTATACTATTAGTCCAGAAAAAGATTATTATTTGGCTGGTGATGCAATCACAATAAATGTTGCAATTAGTGATAAATATGTAATTGATACAATAGAAGTTAATGGAAAAGAGGCAAAATTAGAAAACGGCGAACTAGTTTTAACCATCTTAGAAAACACAACAATTATCATATCAACAAAAGAAAAGACTACTTCAATAGGTATTGTTGCTATTGCAATAGTTGCTTCAATAGCATTGATTGCGGTGGCTGTGGTTGTTAAAATGGCGAAAATACGAAAGAATAGGTTAGAAATTGCATCTGTTGGGCGCAAGTATGAAGAATACATAAAAAAGCACAATCAAGAAAATTCACAAAAAGATAAAAATGAAATTGATAGCAAGAATGCTAACTATACAATTAAAAGAAATGAGTTGAATAACAAAAATGTAAATAATAATGCTATTAGCAATATTAGCCAGACTAATATGAATAATGCTAATAATCATGTGGCAAAGAAAAAACCACAAATCAATGTTCCTAAAAGACCACCTAAAAGATAATAATTGGTGAGGGATATAAAATGCTAAAAAAATAATGGTTAAATAAAAACCATTATTAAAGCAAAGAAATAAAAAGCACAGAAGTAAAATTATCTGTGTTTTTTTGAACAATTTTAAAATACATTTTTATTAAATTATATTTTTTTGTTATTTTTCATTGAAATAAAAAATATTAAATTAATATCGTATTATTTAGAAAAAAGCTCTTTTATTATGATAATAAATAACTATTTTTAAAAATTAAGCAAAAATTATTTTTATTATAATAAAACCCTAGTATTTATTGGCGTTGTAATTGCGTCCAAAAAAAAAGGTAGATGGTTCTACCTTAAAATTGATAACTATCATCGTATTTACATTCTTCTTCTCTTTTTTTAATGCTTGGGTCTTTTTGCAAAATGGCTTCAGCTTTTCTTGTGGCTGCAATTATATCTGAATCAAGCATATATTGGCTTGCATCTATCTCTGGATAGTCATATTCCGAATATTCGCAATAGTTTGTATCTTTTCGTAGTCTGTCTTGTTCTTTCTCTACTCGTCTTGCTTCTTTGGCTAGGGTAGTAAAAGCTTTTGTTCCTACCCGTCCAATCAAATCTTTAAAGAAATATACAGTGTAATTCTTTGTGCCTAAAATTTTTTCAAAATCCAACCTTCGTTCAACAGAGCCATATTCACCGCGATAAGTTGGGATATCATAAATTGTGCCATCCATAATGTTTTTTGCTCTAGTCCCGTCTGAGTTTTTTACAAAAACAGAAAGGTTCCTCCTTTCTAAATTATATATCCATATTAAATCATTCAGCCTAAATCTATCCATATTTCACACTCCTTTATCTTGTAAGTATTTTACTATACACTTTTATTATAGTCAATACTTGTTTTTAATAAAAACGATTAACATATTATAAAAAATAGCAATATTGATGCAAGCATAAGAGTTTATATGATATAATTAAAGAAAAGCGAAAAAGGGAAGATAAGTGGCATGAGCTTAAAAAACAAAACAATTAAATGGCTTTTAAAAAATGCAGCCTTATCACTTAAGGGCAAAACTATACTCATAACTGGCGCAAATAGTGGTGTTGGTTATAAAACAGCAGAAACGTGTATATTTTTGGGCGCAAATGTAATTATGGCTTGCAGAAATAAAGAAAAGGCAAAAGAAGCAATGGATAGACTGATTCACGAATACCCACAAGCCAACATATCTATTGCCGAATTAGACATTGCAAATTTTTCTTCAATAGAGAGTTTTGTGCAAAAGATAAAGGACGACAAAACCGACATAGATGTTTTTGTTAATAATGCCGGAGTTTTTCATCAACCGAACAGAACAACAAAAGATGGTTTTGAATATGTTATTGGCGTAAACTATTTAGGCACATATTATTTAACAGAAAAAATATTGCCGTATTTATTAAAACTTTCACATAATGTCGTTTATATAAACACAATATCGCTAATTCATAAGTTTGCAAAAAAGATAGATTATAATGACTTTTATTACAACAAAAAATATCGTAATTTGGCTGTTTATACTCGTTCAAAATTGTGTCTTGCAAAATATACCTATGCTATAGCAAAAAAACACGAAAACAGCAATGTAAAAATATATATGAATCACCCAGGGATTGCAATAACACCGCTTGGCTTAAATGCTTTTGGCAAAAAGGTTGCAAGGCTATCAATGGTGTTTAAAAATCTATTCAATTCGCCAGAAAAATCCGCATTGTCGGTTGCATATATTTTATCGCACGATTTTCCTGCCGGAAGTATAGTTGGTCCAAACAAATTGTTTGGTGGTTGGGGATATCCAAAAATAAACCACATACGCAAAAAAGTTAAAACTGGTGTAGAAGAACTAATAAATTTTACACAGCAACAAATAATATCACGCAACATAATAAATGATAAACTTGACAAAAACTAAAAGAATAAAAATTGCAAAAGTTCTTTAATACGTTAAAGATTCGCGACTTTTTTATCTATTGCAATCGACAAAAACCAAATCAAGATTCCGCCTTACCAACTCGAAGCACTCAAATCTCAGTGTTCAGCTCTAGGCTCTAGAATGCCCATAAACACTAGCAAAAACGCTAGTGTTTTTTCGTAAGGTGTCAAAAATTTTTTCATTTTGACACCTTTGCCGCCTTAAGTATGGTTTTGAGATATATTTTACTGCGAAAAACTGAGAAAAACTTTATAAGATTATCTTAAATTGTCATGTTAAAAATTAATAAATAAAATTGTCGATAATGCATACAGATTTTAAATATTTATGTTATAATGAATTTACAGTAAAAAATAATGGAGTAAAGATGGTTAGTAGATTAAGACCCTTGTTAAAATATCCAGGTGGAAAAACATCTGAGTTGGATATAATATTTGAACACTTGCCACAATATATAAATAATTATATAGAACCATTTGTGGGTGGTGGGGCTGTTTATTTCGCTTTATCAAATGAAAACATGAATTATATAAATGACAAATCAGAAGAATTAATGCTGTTATATGAATATATTAAGACTGATAGAAAAGCATTTTTTGATGAACTGACAAGCATTATAGAAAACTGGGATAAACTTACGGAATTGGCGAATGATGTAAGATTAATGGATTTGTATTTAAGATTTAGAGAAAACGAGGATTTAGAAATTTCTAGTGATTTGAGCTTAATTATAAATGAAAAAATTGATGATATACCAATGTTCAATCTAAGAAATAATGTAAAGTTTGAGAAGTATTTATCAGAATGCCTTTTGAGAAGGATAAACTTAATTAAAAAGAATGAGATAAAAAAAGAAAGAAAATTGGA
>JAGCEE010000065.1 GCA_017650795.1 Clostridia bacterium
ATATTTTTTATAGATATAAAACTTTTTCTTAAAGTATAACATACATATGTCATAAAATCAATATGTGATTTTTGTATTTTTACTTATAGTAAAAATTATTTAAGAACATATCAAAATATTATTTTATTTGCCAAAACCAAAGTAAATGTTGTAATATATAAGAGTATGATTATAACTTCGGTGCAGAATGAAAAAATAAAGGAAATAAAAAAGCTAATGAACGACAAATCATTGGCATTTTTAGATAATCCAAAGTTAATTACTGAGGCATATGATGCTGGGCATGAAGTATTATATATCATAAAAAGTGAGCTATATGAGGGTAAAACCGATTACGGAGGAAGCATTATAGAGGTTTCAAAAAATGTATTTAAATCTATTTCATCAACAGAAAATTCGCAAGGGCTGATTGGTGTTGTTAAATTTAACAAAAGACAACTTTTAATGCCAAGTGGTAATTTTTTAGTCATGGACGAAATACAAGACCCTGGAAATGCTGGCACACTTATAAGGTCGGCACTTGGTGCTAATTTTGTTGATATTTATATGCTAAATAGCGTTAAAACAACAAACGAAAAGCTTGTTAGGGCATCAATGGGTGCTATATTTAAAACAAGGGTTTATGAAATCACAAAACAGGAATTTATATCAAATTTTAAGAATTGGAATAAAGATTTATATGTTTGTGATATGAATGGTAAAAGTATTTATGATGAACCATTGCCCAATGGCATCGGAATTGTTGTTGGTAATGAGGGCAATGGTGTAAGCAGTGAGTTAAGAAACATTGCAAAGTATTCAATTAAAATTCCTATGCATAATGGTTTAGAAAGCCTAAATGCAGGGGTTAGTGGTAGCATAATAATGTACCAAATAGAAAACAATAAAAATTAAAAAAATAGGAGATTATTTATATGTCAGGACATTCAAAATGGCACAATATACAAGCAAAAAAAGGCAAAACAGATGCTCAAAGGGGTAAAATATTCACAAAACTTGGAAGAGAAATCGCAGTATGCGTAAAATTAGGCGGAGCAGACCCAAATGTTAATAGCAAATTAAAAGATTTAATTGCAAAGGCAAAATCAAATAATATGCCAAACGATTCAATTCAAAGAAGTATAAGTAAAGCAAGCGGAGATAAAGACTCTGTTAATTACGAAGAAAAAACATATGAAGGTTATGGCGTTGGCGGTTCTGCTGTTATTGTTAGGACTTTAACAGATAACTTAAATAGGACCGGTGGCGATGTGCGTCATGCATTTGATAAACATGGCGGAAACTTAGGTGCAAGCGGTTGCGTTTCTTATATGTTTAAACAAAAAGGAATAATTGTTGTAGAAAAAAATATAGACACAGATGTAGATGAATTAATGATGTCGGCACTAGATTTTGGTGCATTAGATGTTGTAGAAGAGGACGATGCAGTCACTATTGAAACTGAACCGAGCGATGTTTCTTTGGTTGCTGAAAAACTAACAACAGCAGGTTATAAAGTACTATCTTACGAAAGCACTCTTGTACCAGATAACTACATTGATTTAGACGAAAAACAAATATCATCATTTACAAAAATGATTGAAACATTAGAAGATAACGATGATGTACAAGAAGTAATACATAATGTAAACTTGCCAGAAGAGACAGACGAAGAGTAAAAAATATCAACGTATAGGTAGTGATTTAAGTAAAATTTGTGCAAATAATCATTTTGTAATCATTATTCGTTATTCATTATTAAAAGGAACTGCATTTATGCGTATTTTAGGAATTGACCCTGGCTATGCCTTGGTTGGTTATGGCTTGATAGATTATGACGGTTATAATCCCAAAATTATTGATTATGGAGTAATTTCAACACCAAAAGAGGAAAGTTTGCCAAACAGACTTTTCGTAATACACAGCACACTTAAAAAGATTATTGAGTTATATAAACCAGATGTTGTTTCTATAGAGGAATTGTTTTACTTTAAAAATCAAAAAACAATTATTCCGGTTGCAGAGGCAAGAGGTGTAATTGTTCTTACTTGCAAAGAATGTGGTTTAGAAGTATATGAATATACACCACTTCAAATTAAGCAAGCATTAACCGGTGTTGGTAGGGCAGAAAAACAACAAGTACAATTCATGGTTAAAACACTGCTAGGCTTAGATAAAATACCAAAACCAGATGATGCCGCGGATGCTGTTGCTGCTGCACTTTGTCACAGTCAAACAAGTTCACAACTAAATATGAACAAGCTATAAGGACGAATTTATTAAAGTATTTATTATGAAAGCGATGAGGCGCTAATAAATAGGGGGAATAAAATGTATTCTTATATTATTGGTGTTATAACACATAAAGAAGATGGTAGAATTACATTAGAAAACAACGGAATAGGTTATGAAATAAATGTTTCTAATCAAACACTTAGTTCTTTTTCATTTGAAAATGAACCGGTAAAATTATATACTTATTTAAATGTAAGAGAAGACGAAATGTCGTTATTTGGTTTCGCCACTACAGAAGAAAAGAATTTATTTTTAAAACTAATAACTGTTAGTGGTATCGGTCCAAGAATGGCTATTGGCATATTGTCCGAAGTGTCCATCTCTGGTTTTATGTCGGCCATTGCAAGTGAAGATGTTAAAACTCTTGCAAAAATAAAAGGCATTGGCAAAAAGACGGCGGAAAGAATAATATTGGAACTAAAAGACAAAATCAATCCATTAGAAGCAATGAGTGTTGGTGGAGAAATAAGTGTACAGGTAGATGACAGTGTATTTGATGATGCTGTTGCAACTCTTGTTAATTTAGGAATAAACAAAAACAATGCATATATGCTTGTAAAACAAGTAGCAAAGCAAGAAGATACACTTGAGGATATAATTACAAAAGCATTAAGGGAGATGGGCAGGTAATGGAAGATATAGATAGATTTATAACCAGCACAAAAAATGCAACCGACCTAGAAATTGAAAATTCTTTAAGACCAAGAACCATGAAGGATTATGTTGGTCAAGAAAAGATTAAAAGCAATCTAGAAATATATATTAAAGCGGCAAAAAATCGTGGTGAAACATTAGACCATGTGCTTTTATATGGCCCTCCTGGTTTAGGAAAAACTACGTTATCGCACATTATTGCCAATGAAATGGGCAGTCAAATAAAAGTGACCAGTGGTCCAACTATTGAACATGCTGCCGATCTTGCTGCAATACTAACCAATTTAAACAAAAATGATGTTTTGTTTATTGATGAAATACACAGGTTAAATAAATCAGTAGAAGAAGTTTTATATCCAGCTATGGAAGATTTTGCACTCGATTTTATTGTGGGTAAAGGTCCATCTGCAAGAAATATGCGTCTTAAAATTCAGCCATTTACTCTGATTGGTGCAACAACAAGGGCTGGTATGCTTACAGGACCACTTAGAGATAGATTTGGCGTTATTGCTAGATTAGAATTATATTCTGTTGATGAATTAAAAATAATAATTAATCGTTCGGCAAATATTTTAAATGTTAAACTTGACGATGATGCTGCAACTGAAATTGCAAAGCGTAGTCGTGGAACACCAAGAATTGCTAATAGGCTACTAAAACGTGTTAGGGATTATGCTGAAGTTTTAGGAGAGGGAAAAATAGATTTAAAAATGGCAAACAAAGCCCTTGAACTTATGGAAATAGATAAATTAGGTTTGGATAATATTGATAGAAAAATTATGCTTGCAATAATAAAAAAGTTCCTTGGTGGACCTGTTGGACTAGAAACTCTTGCATCTTCTACTGGCGAAGATTCAATAACAATAGAAGATGTTTATGAACCATATTTATTGCAACTTGGTTTTATTGCAAGAACTCCAAGAGGTAGGGTCGCATTATCTAATGCTTACGAGCATTTTGGAATAGAATTAAGCCAAGACAAAAAAGAGCAACTAGAAGCATTAAAGGCGGTAAAAGATGACGGAATTTACTAAAAAAAGTACATATCATTATGACTTGCCAGAAGAACTAATTGCTCAAAGTCCGGCAAATCCTAGGGATAGTGCTAGATTACTTGTATTTGACAAAAAAACAAAAAAAATAGAGCATAAGCATTTTTATGACATATTAGATTATTTGACACCAAATGATGTTTTGGTTTTAAACAATTCAAGAGTTTTGCCGGCAAGAATATATGGAAACAAAGATGGAACAGGTGCTAATATAGAGGTGCTTTTAAATAAAAGAATAAACCTTACTGATTGGGAAGTAATAGCTAAGCCAGCAAAAAGAATTAAAGAAGATTCTATAATTTCTTTTGGAAATAAGCTTAAAATGAAATTGCTTGAAAGATTAACAGATGGTGTGTTAAAAGTTAGGTTTATTTTTGATGGCAGATTTGAGGAAATATTGGAAGAAATTGGCTCCATGCCACTTCCACCATATATAACAAAAAAATTAGAGAATAATGAAGATTATCAAACCATATATAGCAAAGAAAAGGGTTCTGCTGCTGCACCAACCGCTGGACTTCATTGGACAGAGGAATTATTGCAAAAAGTAAAAGATAAAGGCATAGAAGTTTTAGAAGTTATGCTTCACGTTGGACTTGGCACTTTTAGACCTGTAAAAGAAGATGATATATTAAATCACGAAATGCATTCGGAATACTTTGAGGTTAGTAATGATGTTGCAAACCATATAAATATAGCAAAAAAACAAGGTAAACGTATAATTGCTTGTGGAACGACCACTGTAAGAGTATTAGAGAGTGTTGCAGTAAAAAAAGGTGAAATAAAGGCATATTGTGGAGATACAAATATCTTTATATATCCACCATATGAGTTTAAAATTGTTGATGGTTTAATTACTAATTTTCACTTGCCAGAAAGTACTCTTTTAATGCTCGTTTCGGCATTTGAGGGACTGGATAATATCAAAAATATATACGACATTGCTGTAAAAGAAAAATATGGATTTTTTAGCTTTGGTGATGCAATGCTTTTATTGTAGCAATGTTTTATGTGTTTTTGTAAACAAAAAAATAGAGTCTGATTATTATTTTTCAAAAGTTTATAAGCCAATTATTTGGCTTTTTTCTTGCAATTTTAAATCTTTTATAATAAAATCAATCAGGGTAGATATTATGGAAAAATTTAGCTATGAAATAAAACATATTTGTAAACAATCTGGAGCTAGGATTGGTGTTTTTCATACCCCTCATGGAGATATAGAAACACCTGTCTTTATGCCTGTTGGCACACTTGCAACAGTTAAAGGTTTAAGACCTGAGGATTTAGAAGATGTTAATGCACAAATAATACTTTCTAACACTTATCATCTTTTTTTAAGACCAGGTGAAGATGTTGTAAAACAGGCGGGTGGACTACATAAATTTATGAATTGGAATAAACCAATTTTAACCGATAGTGGCGGTTTTCAGGTATTTTCACTTGCAAAACTCAACAAAATAACCGATGATGGAGTTGAATTTCAATCGCACTTAAACGGTGAAAGGTTATTTATGACGCCAGAAAAGTGTATGCAGATTCAAAATGACCTTGGTTCAGATATAATTATGGCATTTGATGAATGCTCTAAACCAGGTGTAAGTTATGACTATGCAAAAAAAGCATTAGAACGTACAACAAAATGGTTAGATAGGTGTTATAAAGCACATAAAAATGAAAATCAAATGCTTTTTCCAATCATACAAGGGAATTTTTTTAAAGATTTAAGAGAAAGAAGTTTAAATGAAGTTGCCCCATATGCAAAATGTGGTATAGCTGTTGGTGGACTTTCTGTTGGTGAACCAAAAGAAGTTATGTATGATATTTTAAGTTTCTTGCAAGATAAATATCCTCAAAATATGCCAAGATATTTGATGGGAGTCGGCAGCCCTGATTGCTTAATTGAGGGCTATGCTAGGGGAATTGATATGATGGACTGTGTGCTTCCAACAAGAATTGCTCGAAACGGCACTGCATTTTCAAGATATGGCAAAATTGTTTTAAAAAATGCAAAATATAAACGAGATTTTACGCCTCTAGAACAAGAATGTAATTGTTATACTTGCAAGAACTATACAAAAGCATATTTACACCACCTAGTAAAATGTGGCGAAATGCTCGGCGCAGAGTTGCTATCTATTCATAATATATATCACCTTATAAATCTTACCGATAAAATTAAAGAAGCAATAATGCAAGATAGACTTTTGGATTTTAGAGATGAGTACTTAAAAGATTACAAGTTGTAAAAATATGTTATGTTGTAGCAAATATAATAATTATATAAAAATTGATATTTTTTGTTTTTTTAAATAAATTATATTATAATAAAAAACATCTTTACATTTAATTTTTTTGTGGTAAAATATTAAAAAAACAGGCAAAAAGGAGTAATTTATGCTACTAGCAACATTTTCGGAAATTTTCATACCAATAGTATTTATTTTTTTGCTTGCAATATTCTTTGGTTTTTTAATAAATGCTTAAATATAAGAATATAATTTAAAATCCTCTCATACCTTATTGGTATAGGGGGATTTTTTATGGAAAAAACAGCTTCTTATAATGTGGGTGATAAGGGCTTTATTAAAACTGTAATAAAAGGTGCTTTGATAGCATTATCAATATCTTTGGTGTCCATTTGTGTGTTTGCTTTTTTACTTAGATTTTTTGAAATAAGTGCAGATTTAATTAAACCAATCAATCAGATAATAAAAATTATAAGTGTTTTGATTGGAACATTTATGTCACTTAAAAATATAAAAGAAATGGGACTTATCACTGGCTTTTTTATTGGAGTATTATATTCATTTCTAGCGTTTTTAATTTTCTCTATTTTAAATGGCTCAATATCTTTTAATCCATCGCTACTTAATGATATTTTGTTTGTAGGAATTTCTGGTGCAATAGCTGGTGTTTTTGCTGTAAATATATTCGGAAAAAGGAAGTAAAAGCTTTAATCATTAATATTATTTATCATTTAGTTTTGTGAGTGCGCCACTAAAATAAAAGTGGCACACTCTTTTCTTTATGTGCAAGTTGTATATAAACAAATTTTTGTCCATAATAACAATGGTTTTAATAAAAGTTTTGTCAAAAATTATTTGACTATTACTAATTATTTTATTATAATTAGTCAGTAATAATTTGGCATAGTTAAT
>JAGCEE010000066.1 GCA_017650795.1 Clostridia bacterium
GAAAAGAAAGAAAGAAAGCCAAGAGGCAAAGCAGGAAAGCCCAAAGAGGCAAAAGAACAAAAGCCAAAAGAGGAAAAGAAGTAAATCAAATTTCCATCTACCAATTAGGGGGGTATCCGTGGGGGTATCCCCTTTTTTTGTCTTTAGAATTTTTGCGTTATCCCTAAAAAAATATGGTGGCGGGGGGCTTAATACCAAGGGCATACAACAAAGAGAAAAGAAAATTTTACCCCAATTTTTCAAAGAAAATTTTCAACCATGCACAAAGGAAAACAGCCCAAAATGAGAAATTAAAATTAAGCCCCTTTTTAGGCGTTTTTAGCCCTTTTAATTCAAAGTTGATAAATCCATCAACCCAACAAAGAAAAACGCAAAAGAAAAGCCCTAATTTTAGCCCTCAGCAAAGAATGAAACAAACCAATTCAACGGTTGGAAATTTGAATTTTGATTTATGGAAATGGATAATTGCAGAGCAACAAAGAAAGCGTTTCAATTCTGAACTACCTATTTGGTATTTGCGGAACTACCTATTTGGTACTTGTGGAAATGAAAACTTTGCAGGGCAACCAAGAAAGAGTTTCCATACAACCAAGAAAGAGTTTCCGTACAACCAAGAAAGAGTTTCCGTACATATAGGACTATATAATAGAAGTAAAAAATATAACTTTATAAAAGAACAAATTTTAATTAAAGAAAATATAAAAAAGAAAGATTTGAATTTTGATTTAGATTTTAATTTCATTATCCAAATACAAGTGCCAAAGGCACAAAGTAAGAGAAAGCACAACTTTGAATTTGCCTTTGTTGTTTGGTAGCGTGAAGCGGAAAGAAGAAAGAAAAAAAATATATAAATGTCAGTCCAAGCCATCAACGCAAAGACACGGCAAAAAAGAAATTGAAATAGAGGCATAAAATAAGCCCATACAAGCCTCCAAATTTCAAAAATGATAAATCCATCAACCAAGGCAAGGAAAAGAGCCTAAAAGCAAATTAAAACGGAATTGGGATTTGTGGCTAAATGATGAGCAAAGACCCATTAAAAATAATTGATACATGGATTTTCAATTATAAGCCCATCAAACGGCAAATTTCAACCTATTGCAGCCATCAAAAGCCAAAACAAGCCAAAAAGCCCTAAATCCCGCAATTTTGGGCAATGGTCAAAAATAGTGCATTTTGTAATTAATTGATAGTCCATATATTAAAGCCACTAATGAAAAATAATTGAAAAAAATTATAGTCAATATTGACTTTTTTGCCCCCAAGCCTATATTTATAGAAAAAGACAATAACATTTGAAACAAATATATATACCAATGAAAGAGGAAACAAAAGAGAAAATAAGAGCATATTATAAGAATGAGCCAAAGGACAAAAAAGAAACAAGAATCCAAAAGATAAAAGAGGCACACGCATTGAGAAAAAAAGCAATGCAATTCTATTTGGCAGAAATGAAAAAGAAGGAAGAATTAGAGCAAAGGAGAAAGCAATATAAAGAAGTCTTTGAAATGCTTAAATCAAAAGGTTATAGAATTGTCAAAGACAACGGAGAAACAATTAATTTGGATTTACAATAATTCCATAATGACTACAAACAAATAGAGGCAATAAGGACTACCAAAATACAAATGCCATGAACAAAAAAAAAACAATATTATATAAGAGCCTTTTAGATGAAACGGAGGATTTAATTTCAGCGGCAATTTTAGGGGTAATTATTAAGGCAGCAAAGGAGCAAAAAACAAGTGAACCCATTAAGAGCCAAATTTCAATTAGTGAGGATTTGAAATTAAGCCCTCGCACAATATCAAATAAGATAAAAGGACTTGAAGAAATGGACTATTTCACACATTCAAAAATTACAGTTAGAAAGCCCATAATTAACAAATACTTTGGTTATAAAATTGTAGATTATGGAATTGAAACAACAACAAAATTTGTAATAGGTGAAAAATTAAAAATGTACATATAAAATAATTGGCAGTGGTGGGGATTTAGTTGGCTGTGTTTCCCCACCACAAAAAGCCAAAAGAAACAGCCAACAAAGAATAAGATTAATAACACGGCCAAAATGATTAAAAATTACACAAAAGTTTATGATGGACTTATAGAAGAAACAAAAGACATTTATCAGAAAGA
>JAGCEE010000067.1 GCA_017650795.1 Clostridia bacterium
TAGATGTATCACCAATACAAACCCAAGTATTGTTTGAAAAGATGTATTCCTTGTATTGGTCTATACCAATTACAGATTCATCTTTCTTTAAATAAATCTTTTTAACATCACCTGTTTCGGGTAAATTACCTTCAACAATTACGAAACCACCAAAGTTAGCCAACAATTCATTGACTTCTACTTTGTTGTAAACTTCTGAAGATAAAGCAAAGAAACCTTGTTCAACACTAAATTCGTGGTTAGCTAAATTCAATCCATAACTGGCACTATAAGCAATTACATCAGCACTTGTATCAAGGTTTATTGTAAAATCGTTTGTACCAGTAACTACATTTATGGACTTGCCACCAATAATATTTTTTTGTGCTGGAATATTTAAGCCAATGCCATTGTAACCTGTAATACCATTTGATGTATCACCAAAGTTAGCACTAACAACATCTACTGCATTAGCACTAGATTCTTTAATTTCAGGCAACCAATTCTTTGCACTTAAAGAATATTCATCAACTTTAAGTAATGATTCATCTTTTGATGTATAAGATGGTGTGGCTATGTTGTAGATAACATTTTCACCATCTTGTCTAGGTGTAATTTTGATGTTATCACCTTCTTCAAGTTCAACATTGTTACCGCCAGCTAAAGCACTACCATTTATCTTGTCAATCTTACCAAAATCATTGTAATGATAAGTAATTTTATCTTCTTTCTTATCAATTTCAGCTGACAAGTTAGCACTAGCCGTGTCTATCTTCTTATCTAATGTTGAACTAATGGATGAAACACTAGCTACGGTGGCAATTACATTAGTATTAACATCTAATTCGCCAAAAGCACCGTCCCCTTTAAGGGTATTGCCGTGTTTTACTTTATCAATAGCAAGAACTTTTCCACCACTTATTAGCATTATTTAAACCTCTTATACTATTTATAACTTTTGGGGACTTATTGAAAGTCTTGTTCCAATTCAGCTATCTTTTCATCAATCTTTAACTTTTTAATGCCGGGTAAACTTAATTTTACAATTCGTTTTATCAACCCATCAAAGTTTGTCAACAAAAACCCACTATAATGATAGGTTTTACCCTTGTCATACCAAGTAATCCTCCAAATTGGATTTTTACAAAAGTCCAATTCACCAATTATCGTGTCTTTGTTAGTTCCAATCTTATACCAATTGTGGTATTCATCATTACTTGTATATCTTTGACCACCGTATAAAGCACTTTATACCGTAAATATCCAACTTATCAATTATTGTTTGCTCTATTGGGTGTATCATATAATATATTTATCAAAACCCCTTGACAAATCAAGAGTTTTTTATTATACTTACCATTACACAAACATAAATTAAAGGATTAAACTATGAAAATTCTTAAAAATCTCATTAAAACAGACAATACTGAAGCAAATGCACTTGTGATTAAGTTTAATCACAATACACTTGTGGAAAATAATTATAATCTTTATGAAACTATTCGCAAGGATTGGGTCATTAAGCCAAATGACAACATCAAGTATCTAGTTGCCTATGACATTTCATTGAAGACGGTGGCTGGTGTATATGATGTTGATAGTTGGTTCAAGCCCGAAACATCAAATCGTGTGCGATTCAACATTCATTCCAATAAGGAACTAGATAAGTTGATGTATGGTAATGGAATTAGTCCAGATTTCGCCGTACAAAACCCAGTTCTTTATGCTAAGATTGTTTAAATAATTTTACAAAGAGAGAGCAAAAGAGCCACCCTTTACTGGGTGGCTTTTTATTACTTATATAACTTTTGAATATCTTCTTTTCGCAATATCCTTTGGTTTTTACTACCTCGGAAAGCTAAAGTTAAGTCCTTTTGTTCTAGTATAAACGGCCCGTCAATCATCACATCTACATAGTCAATGATTTTATTGGTGATTCCTTGTACATACTTGCGTCCAGAAGGCTTTAAATCCTTGTCTAGTACATAACCACTATATAGCCATAAAGTCTTGTCAGGACATTCCTGCTTGAATTTCTCAATAAAGGGTAATAAAGCCATTTGGTTTTCTTCCTCCATTGGTTCACCACCCAA
>JAGCEE010000068.1 GCA_017650795.1 Clostridia bacterium
ACAATTATCTTAAAGGACAATTTGTACCAAAGCATCCAGAAAAGTGCTTGAATTACAATAACAAGATTGGTGGAGCAAAGCCAATTACTTTCCGTAGTAGTTGGGAAAAGATATTTGCCAATTGGTGCGATTTGAACGAAAATATCCTTGAATGGGGGTCAGAAATTATTGAAATTCCATACATTTCTTGTGAAGATGGAAAACAACATAGATACATTACCGACTTTGTGTTTACTTGTAAGAACAGACAAGGTAGAATTGAAAAATGGCTAATTGAGGTAAAGCCAAAAAGCCAAATTCCAAGGTTAAACGAGAATGGTCAAATCATATTCCCAGAACTTAACAAAAATAAGAAACTTACACACAAGAGAATTGAATCCTGGCAAGAGGTTTGTAATGTTCTAAAGAAGAATCACGATAAGTGGCAACAGGCTAGGGAATGGGCTAGAAAATATGGCTATAAGTTTAAGGTAGTAAGTGAAGAGGAGCTTGGTCTAGTATATCAACCCAAAAAGAAATAAATAAAATATAGGGTTTATCGGTTGTGATGATGAATTAAAGCCCATAAGTTTAAAGGTAAACATAATTTATGGGTTAAAATATTTTATTTCAAAGATATTTTATTATATTTTTTATGTTAAAGGGGCTGGCTATGACTCAAGAAGAATACGAAAAAATGAAAAAATATATGGCTGACCAAATAAAGGAAATGGAAATCCATAAGTGGATTGAATCCGAAGCTGCTGGGCACGATTTAGGGGAAGACGCCCTCAAGGATTGGATTCTTAAACACGCCGTTGAATTTAGAAAACATTGGGAAGAGGAACACAAAAATGACAAAAATTGATTTTAAGGATGATGTAGATAAAGATACAATAGAAAACATTGAAACCGATTTAAGATACGGTTTAAGAACACAATGGACTAAAATTAAGTATCATTCAATTATAATTGATGAAGATGATTTAAACTTAAAGCAAATCAAGTACATAGTCCAAATAATTGAAACTTATCTAAAACCAGATAAAGTTGAAAGTATAAGAATAAATTCAATAGAATAGAAAAAAAGCAACCTAAAAGGTTGCTTTTTAATTTATATGTTATATTGAATTAGACTTCTTCAGCTGTTACACCAGTATTTCTATCAATAGTAATCTTAACATCAATAAATTCAATAGCTTCGGCTGGAACCAAACGAATATTGACATTCATAATGTGTGGGTCTTCACTATCTTGTGTAACTGACAAGCTATATTCAATCAAACCTTCAGCGGCTTGGACTCTTGACAAGAAGGCATCAATAGAGTTCTTTGCGGCACTTCTTGTGTTAGGTGTGTTTTGCTGGAATAGGTAAGGAACCATCATATTTTCAAGTTGTTTTTCAATATAGTTCAAGCAACGACGGACATTGATTCTATTCAAGGCAGATTCTTTCTTCAAGGCGGTCTTTTGTCCCCAAAGAACTTCACCAAATCCACCACACTGACGAGAGGTATTTACATTGTTGTCATAAAGTTGTCCTATTTCATCGTCGGTCAAACGAGAAAGTTGTCCAGTTGTATATTGAATCTTACCTCTAGCAACACCTGCAGGAGCCATCCAAGGATATGAGAAC
>JAGCEE010000069.1 GCA_017650795.1 Clostridia bacterium
GTAAGTCCTATAAAGGTAAATATAGTTAATGTTCCTTTTAAATGAAGAGGACAGAGAAAGTCAGTAAGAAGTGAATATAAAAAAGCAATTGTGACACTTTCTGAAAATGATAAAATAGAATTGTAGAATATTATTTACTATTTACAGATATGGTTTTGTTCATATTTCGCTACTTAAATGAACACTAGGAGAATGAGCAAAGGGTTTAAATAATTTGACTAAAAAAACCATATTGTACATTCAACCAATTTGCAAAAAAAAAGATTCTAAATGGTGGTACATTTAGAATCGGCCTGTCCGTAGTTTACAATGCTTAACTTTTTCATTTAGCACTTTTGTTAAGCGTTGTTGTGTTTTACCGACAGATGCAATAGAGTTTAAAATAAAAGATATACCCCTCTTATTTTAAATACCCTATTACATATTAGTTTATCACATTTTAAAAAAATACCCAAATTTTTAAAGTGTTTTTGCAAAAATGTATAATGTGGCGACTTTACAATAATTAGTTATTCCCCAAGTGAGTTCTTAAATCATAAATGTAGAAAAATAAATAATCTCTACAAAATCTTAAAAAAATATAAAGGGGATAATATATGAAAAGAAAAGCAAAAATTATTACAACAATCGCATCACTATGCCTTGCAGTTGCATTACTTGCATTCGGCGTATATGCGGCAACAACAGCAAGCCTTAGTGTTACATCTAAAGTTGCTTTTGTAGCAAAAGATGTTAATGTTACATTTACTGCAAAAGTGGCTGGTGGTAATGTACCAACAAATAGCAATGATGAACCATGGGGTAAATCAGAAGGTTGGTCAGCAACCTCAAACAATTATACAGGAGTTGCCGGTGTTGCAAATACCGATTTATTCACTGTTGCGTTAGTTCCACAAGGGGACAATGCCGAAGACCATTACTCATTTGTCACGACAGGAGGTAATGACTCAGCTGGAACAAAAATCACTTATACATTTACTATAACCAACAATGGTAGAGACCCAATCAATATTACGTACACTGGAACTAGTACATTTAGTGAAGTGGCTAACATATTAGGTGTGACATACAAAATTGGTTCATATACGACAACACCTGCCGCTCCATCAGCTGGTACTTGGGCTTCACAAACCAATGTTGCTTATGGTACTACTTGGGTTTATGAGGTAGAACTTAGCCTTCTTGATATTACGGCATCTCTTCCTGCGGCACAAAATTTAAACATATCATTCTCAGTTTTAAGAACTGCTGCTGCAGCACAAGAATAAATTACATAAAGAAACCTATAAAGCAATCAAACAAAAAACACGAGTTAAACCTCGTGTTTTTTGTATAATAGGTGTGTAATTTGCCAATAAAGTTTTTATTACAACATTACCATTGTAAGCAAGATAGAATTACCAAAGCCATATGCGTTTGTGTTAGACATGACTTTGATAACGTGGGTTTTAAGTTTTGTTTCTCTTTTTGGTGTTAAAAATAACACAATAGTTGCCACAATACACAATAGTGCCTTTATGTATTTATTTTTTTATACATTTCTACACCATCTTTATGTAGTTCATAAAATCTTTTTAATGATAGGTTCATCTTACTACAAATTTCCTCAACAGAATCCCCACGAATGTATTTTAAAAATAATATGTTTTTATAGGGTTGAAGAAGGCAGTCTATTTTTTTCTCTATCTTATTTTTGTTGTCTAACATCTTAAAAATAGCATCCTCGTCAACCACACGCCTATTTAATAAATCTTGAATTTTGCTGCTTACAATGTTTGAACTTGAATCAAGCTTTCTTATTTCGTATAGTCTAGAAATGGCATTTAAAATAAGTGCCTTACTATTTTCAATCTCAACAGTTTTTTCTTCTATTAATTGTTTGTCGTGCATATAGCTTTTTAATTCTATTACATGCTGACATTTTGTCATATAATGCTTCTCCTTTTTATGCAAAAATAATGGTCGATATAAAAACTAATGTATTTCTTTTTACAAAAAACATCATAAAAACGGTTATTTAGACAAAATATGTCAAAAACTTGCTTAGTTTAAATTGCAAAATGCATAGTTATTGCTATGTATATCGCATAATTCTGCTCTTTATATTATTCTATGAATTTTGTATAATTTAATGAGAAGGGGTATAAATATGGGAGGAAAATATAAATGGATGCAGAACAAATAATAAATGAGGCAAAAAAGAAAATAAAACATATATTAGATACAAGAAAAATATCTTTTTATTCACTAGCACAAGAAACCGGAATTTCTGAAGCGACACTACTTAATTGGTATAGTAAAAGAAACAATACGCCAAGTCTATATTCCACAATTTTAGTATGCAAGGCTTTAAAAATACCAATTTCTTCACTTTTTATTGAAGATGAGAGTGTTTTATATTTAGAGAACTGCAAAAAAGATATTTTAAGCAAGTGGGATTTACTTAACGACAAACAAAAAGACGCCATTCTATTGCACATGGATAGTTATATTGGGTAGGAGCTATTATGACAAAAGAAGAAAAAGACAGGGTTAATAAGTGCGTAAAGCAAATAGCACATGGAGACATTAATGCATTTGATGATTTGTACAACACAATGCATGATGTCTTATTTTGCTTTTTAAAGATATATGAATCCGACTATGATAAAATTAATGACATTATAAATGACACATTTAAAATAGTAATAGATAAAGCTAGTGAAAAAATGTTTTTTGTTAATTGTTCTAGTTGGATTATACAAATCGCCAAAATGGTAAGACTTAATTACAATAAAAAACGAGTTGACTATGTTGTGGTTGACGAATTGCCAGAAAATATCATGATGACTATGCCCCAAGATGATACGGTTTTAGATTTAAAAGAATCAATTAAACTTTTGCCTAAACGAGATCAACAAATACTATATTTGGTTTACTATTGCCATTTAAAATATAAAGAAGTGCAAGTAATATTAAACATATCAAAATCTACGGTAGACAGAAGCATTAAATATTCGTTAAGTTTTATAAAGGAGAAACTACATGAAGAACAATAATTTAGAAAATAGAATTGAAGAGTATTACAAAAATGAAACAAAAAACATTCCCCAATTAAGCGATGATGAAAAAGAAAAGTTAAAATGCAGAATTGCACAAAATAGTTTAAAACGTAAAACTTTTGTAAAAAAAAGATTTGCTATTATTTCGGCAATTTTAATTATTGTACTAATTCCATCCATCTTAATACCCGTTCTTACGATTGGTTCTTCGGATGATATAAAGTATTATAGTGATATCGAGGTAACACAAGAGGAACTCACTTTGGATTTTGTTCAAACTTATATAAATCAAAATTACAGCAAATATTCTTTTATTTTTGATGAGTGTGAAGTGACTTATTCATATGGAGTATACTCTGAAGAAAGTGAAGAATTATTATCTATTAATTTAGAGCTATTTATGTTTGAGCCACCTTTTGCTACAATTAAGTTTAATCTCATTATAAATAAGGGCTTAGATTTAAGGAAATATAATAAGGTTAAAGATGAAGGTGAAAAATACGAAACAGAAGAGTTTGTAAAATACAGACATGATTATGTAATTTCACATAAAACAAGTCGAATGGAATTTATTGAGTATGCGGAATATAATATTTATTTGAATGTTGATGTGGATGATGATGAAGTCTTTAATAAATTTTACTAATTAAAATGAAACATTCTTCCTCCTTAAGCACATTAGTTGGTGTTTAAGGAGGAAAAAATGATAAAAAAAATTACAAAAAATTTAATACTTGCCGTCTTGGTCTTGCTGTTATGTTTTGGAACCATTCCAAACAAGTTTGCCCATGCGGAAGCAAACAACTGCTTTTATTGCGATACAAGTTATCTGGATGGTGGTGCTGGCGATGGCGGAACATACCACTCGGAAACAGTCACTTGTGATTATTACTTAAAAGATGAATGCTATCTTACACTACTTTGTCCAATTTACACTAATCTATCACAACCAAATTCTTGTGCGCCACTAGCTGGCAGTATTATTGTTGGTTATTATGATTTTTATTGTCCAGACTTATTGGAAAACTATCAAAGTTTTTATTATTACAACGGGTATTATCATTTTAAGCCACAGAATTCTCAGGTTATTGCAATGAAAGAATATTTGTATGATTTAATGGGAACAAACTCGCTTAACCCAGGAACTTCTGTGTCACAATTTCAAACAGGGCTTTCGGCCTATGCCACTGAACAAGGTTATAGCACAAGTTATAGTAGTTGCGGAACAATAAATATTTCTAATGTCACAACTGCCATTGGACAAGAAAGACCAATTGTATTGTTTTTAAGTTCTTATGATTATTATGAAATCATTACAGAGGGTTCAGATTATGTGTATTTTAGTGGATTCCAAAAATCGGTAGGGCATGTTGTTGTGGCATATGGTTATGTAAAATACAGATTTTATTCTAATAATGTAAATTTTAGAACCGATGAGTATTTGGCAGTAGCATTTGGAGACGGTACAGAGGGATTATTAAAAATTTGTAGTGATACAACCATTGATGCATCTTATTCTGTTTACATATACTAATAGTATTTAATAAATAAGTAAAAGTTAATATTTAAAGTGATTATTTAGCTTAACGTTTTATAAAAAATAAAAGACTCAAAGCCTTTTGACTTCGAGTCTTTTGTATTATATAAATTTAAAAAAAGAGCATACATTATGCTCTTATTTCTAATATTTTAAGTGTTAATTCACCAACAGGGGTTTTTACCACAACGCTGTCGCCTTTCTTTTTTCCAAGTAGGGCAGAACCAACAGGGCTTTCGTTAGAAATTAAACCTTTTGCTGGGTCACTTTCGGTACTACCTATTATTGTGTATTCTACCTCTTCATCAAAGTCTTCGTCATAAGCCTTAACTGTGCAGCCAACACTAACCTTAGATGTGTCTATGCTGGCTTTGTCTATAATAACACAGGTTTTAAGCTTTGCTTCTATTTCGGCAATTTCGGCTTCTAGTTTGCCTTGTTCCTCTTTGGCAGAATCATACTCTGCATTTTCGGACAAATCGCCAAATTCACGAGCAACGCCAATTCTTTTTGTAACCTCTGGACGTTTAACTGTTCTTAAATACTCTAATTTTTCTTCTAATTGCTTTTTGCCATCTTCTGTTAAATATACTGTTTGCATAAATGCCTCCTTGCTTTAAAAAAAATAATGCGCCAAACCACGCAAAATAAATACATAATTACTATTTTTTAATAGCCATTTAATTAAAAACGCTCCAAATATTAACATTATATTTTTGATTTGTCAAGAAATATTTATAAAAAAACTTTCTATGTGTAAAAAGTGTATTCAATGTTGTTATTATATATTCATAAAATTTAAAAATTGTTAATTATTTTTTATGTGCCAATCTGTAAAGCGAGAGCAAGTAATATTATGTATGGTTATTGTGTATATTTTATAACCTTTTAGCCAAACTAAAAAAAGAGGAAATATGTTAAACTTAATTTCTATTATAGTTTTGGTTGCTGGTGGATTAAATTGGGCAAGCGTTGGTTTTTTGCAATACGACTTTATTGCAGGCTTCTTTGGAACGCAGGCAAGCATTTTTTCTAGGCTTGTTTATATTATTGTTGGCATTGCAACGCTTTACTTTATTTATATGATTTTTAAATATAAAGGGAATATAAAACTAATAGACCGCAAGAAAAAAGATACCCCAAGTTATATTTACGAAGAAGATAAACATGGGGACATACTTAGTTAATGAATAATGGCGAACAATTTAATATAACGAATAATGAATAGTGTATAATTACAGATGATTCAACAATAACAAAAAGTGAGAAATAAAGGCAAATAATAAAAAAGCCTCTGGCATTAGTGGCTGCCAAAGGATTATAAATAAAAATATTAAATATGGATTGATATATATTTTATAGAAACAACATTTTCAAAGTCTTCATGGATTTCTTTTGAATCCGGAAAACGAGGGAATGCTTTTTTGCTTTTTATTAAGTCTTTTATTGCCTTTACCGCAACTTCTTTTAATTGTGCCTCACAATCGGACTTTTTGCTACAAATTACATCTCGGTTTGTGATTCCCGGGACAAAGCCATAGTAGGTTGGCTTAATGTTTTCGTCTATTTTTTGAATTACCACAAGTGGTGCTTTTAATATTTTTTCTTCCATAATTATTCCTCAATACATTCTATTTCTTGCTCTGATTTTTTTAATTTTTTTATTTTAAATGTTTTTAAAAACTGACTGTAATATGTCCAAATTAACATAACGGTAGATGTTCCAGCAATGGCACCTGCAAAATCCATAATTAAATCTACCATTGTGTCGGTTAGTGCTAATCTACCAACATAGTACAACCCACCATATGTGACATATCTTTGAAAACCACTATCAAATATTCCGTCAATCAAATATTCGCCCATTTCCCAAATTGCGCCAACCGACAAGGCAAACATAATCATAAACAAACACGTAAAAACCATGTTGTGTTTTGATGTGTCTTTTTTGTAAACTGTGGCATTTAAAATATAAATACTAAACACGGCAAGAAGCAAGCCCATTAAAAAGTGAATAATAATATCCCACCATTCTAATTTGCTATAAAATTCCAAAACCACTCCTAAAAAGCCTGCCAAAAAAATATAAAAGTAAATAAGGCTTGTTGCAAGAGTGGAAATTTTAAATCTAAATATTTTCTTTAGTAAATATGGTAAGCACACTATAAATGTTAATAATAATCTAAAAACAAGTTTTTTTGGCTCTATACTGCCATTTGCAACGCCAACAATTCCCATTATGCTTGCAACAAAAAAACTAATAAACACACAGTAAAAAACAACTATGTTTAAATAATCTCTAATATGATATTTGCGATCTTCCCTCATAACTTAGTCCTTTTTTTTGGTATTATATCACAAACATCGACCAAATGACAAATAATCACATAACTATCATATTAAAATATATGCTAAAACTTAAAACATATGGTCGAAATAATGCAGTAAATTATGCCTTAGAGTATGCTCTTAAAAAAAATCCCGAATATTTTGATTATACTTTAATGGGTGGGAACTGCACCAACTTTGTTTCGCAGTGCATATTTGCAGGAGCGCCAAAAATGAATTTTGATGCAAATAATGGCTGGTATTATTTATCTCCGGCAAACACCTCTATCTCTTGGGCAAATGTTGAGCCACTATTTAACTTTTTAACAACCAACAAGGGGGTTGGCCCATTTGCATCTAATAGTGCAATAGAACTTTGTGAAATTGGCGATATTATTCAATTAAAATTTAGTGGAATGCAAAGTTTTTCTCATAGTTTAGTTGTGACAAAAATACAAGGATATTTGCCAAAAGATATTTTTATTTGCGCCAACACAAGAGATGTAAAAAATGTTCCTCTTTCTAGTTATAACTTTGCCGAATATAGACTTTTGCATATTTTGGGATACAGGGTTAATGAATAATGAAGAGTGAATAATTACGGGTGATTTATAAAAACCAAACAAGGAATACAGATATTGAATAATTGATTTACAAATAATAAAATGTTTTGTTGGTTGATTTTTGGTGGCGTGCTTAAACTTTTCAAAATTGTCAATAATTTACTTATGAAGTATTTATTGTTTCCTTGTGTATATGGCATTAGTGGTTATTGCGATAATATTAAGATTTCGTGCATTTTAACCAAAGCCGGAAGATACAAACTTGTAAGCCAAAATCATAAAAGTATCGTGGCAAAACTAAACATATTTTTTGTTAGGGGAATTGTTTTTTTAATCTCTGGTCTTTTTTATATTTTTGAAGGGTTGTTTGAATTTGATAAAATATATAACGAAAAACAATCAAAAACAATAAAAAAAATACAAAACAGTTTAAACATTTCAGCAAAAACAATATTTAATTTTTTTATTATTTTATTATCTTTAATTTTGTCTATGTTTATTTTGGGCTATTTACCAATAAAAATATGTGAAATAATTATTTTAAATTCAACAAACATATTAGCAAAAAGGCTAATTTCTGCCGTAATAAAAATTATTTTATTGTATTTAATATTTTTATTTATAAAACTTTTGCCACCGGTGGCACAGTACTATAAATTTAATGGTGCGATTTTAAATTTAAAAAAAGAAAAAGTAAACTTTATTTTGTTTTGGGTTAGTTCTAGTTTTGTCGCCACAATAGTTTTGGCAATCTTTGGACTAACTGCAAATTATTGGTACTTTTTTATTGTAAATGCGCTTATAACAATTTTATGCTTTGCTTTAATGTATGAGGTTTTTGTTTTAAGCAATAAGTTTAAATGGATTAAGTTTGTTTTTTATCCTTTTTACTATTTAATTTATAAAAATCCTTCGCAAAACGAAACAAAGTGTGTTAATATTGTGCTTAGTGAAATAAACTTAAATTCAAAACAAAGGAACAATCAAAAAGTGGACGAGGAAAGCAAAATTCCATTTAGTGAAGCATATGTGACGGCAAAAGACATTTTGCAAAAAGCAAACAAATATGAAGCAAGCGATTTAGATTTTATATTTTGTGAAGTATTAAAAAAAAATAGGGCAGAAATAAAACTTGTAAAATATATTAAAGCCGAGGACTACAAAATAATTTTAAGGGTTGCAAAAAGGCGAGCAGCTGGCGAACCAATAACCAAAATATTTAATCATGCAAACTTTTACGGGTTTGATTTTTATGTAAACAAAGATGTGTTATCGCCAAGACAAGATACCGAAAGGCTGGTAGAAACGGTATTAAAGTTTTGTGATAAACAAAAAAAAGTTTTAGACATTGGCACGGGTTCGGGTGCGATTGCTGTTTCGATTGTAAAACTAACGGGAGCAAAAGTGGTTGCAGTTGATATAGACACAAAAGCATTAGAAGTTGCAAGTAAAAATGCAAAAGACAACGGCGTAAAAATAACATTTAAAAATTCGGACATATATTCTGCATTAAAAAAAGAAAGATTTGATATTATTGTATCAAATCCACCATATATTCCAAGTGATGACATAGACGGATTGGACGAGGAAGTAAAAAAACATGACCCACTACTTGCTCTTGACGGCGGAGATGATGGCTTGGATTTTTATAGAAAAATAATAGATGGCGCAATAGAGCATTTAAACAAAAATGGAATGATTTTTTTTGAGGTGGGAATAAATCAGGCAAGCAGTGTTAAAAAACTATTGCAAAAAAACTTTAAAGATATTAGAATAGTCAAAGACTATAACAAAATAGATAGAGTTGTGTATGGTACAATAATGAATAATAAATAGTGAATAATGAATAATTATGGACTATATTTATTATTCATTATTCATTGATATTATTAGGAGAAAGTATGCTAGAAAAAACTTTAAAATTTAAACAAAGATATGACGAACTAACTGAATTGGTTTCAAAACCAGAAATAATTGCCGATAACAAGCAGTGGAAAAAACTTGTTAAAGAACGTAGTGGATTAGAAGAACTTGTTGAGGCAAGAGGCGAACTTGAAAAAGTAATAAGCAATTTAACGGAAAGTGAAGCATCACTTAAAGGCGAAACCGACCACGAAATGATAGAACTGTTTAAAGAAGATATTCGTGACTTAAAAGCAAAAAAAGAAGAGCTAGAAAACAGACTTCAAATACTTCTTCTTCCAAAAGATGAAGATGACGAAAAAGACTGTATTGTAGAAATCCGTGGCGCTGCCGGTGGCGAGGAGAGTGCGCTTTTTGGCTCGGTTTTGCTTAATATGTATATAAGATACGCAGAACGCCAACATTGGAAATATGAAATAAACGATATAAACGAAACCGAACTTGGTGGTGTTAAAGAATGTTCTTTTACAATCCGTGGAAAAGATGTGTTTAGTAAACTAAAATACGAAAGTGGTGTACATAGAGTTCAAAGAGTGCCAGAAACCGAAAGCCAAGGCAGAGTTCACACTTCCACAACCACGGTTGCAGTTTTACCAGAGGCAGAAGACGTTGATGTTGAAGTTCTAGATAAAGATATAAAAATAGACACCTATCGTTCTAGTGGTGCTGGTGGACAACACGTAAACAAAACCGAATCGGCAATACGTATCACCCACTTTCCAACAGGAATTGTTGTCACCTGCCAAGATGAACGTTCGCAAATAAAAAACAGAGAACGTGCCATGAGCATATTAAAATCTAAACTTTACAATTTTTACAAAGAGCAAGCCGATAGTGAGTATGCCCAAAATCGTAAAAATCAAGTAGGTACGGGCGACAGGTCGGAGAGAATAAGAACGTACAACTACCCACAAGGCAGAATAACCGACCACAGAATTAACTATTCTATATATAATATGGAGCCATTTTTGGACGGTGATATGGACGAACTAATAACAGCACTTCAAACTGCCGACCAACAAGCAAAATTGGAAGCACTAACAAATAATGAATAATTGTGGGCTATTTAATAATAACTATTAGTGATTGATAAATAGCACAAAAAAATGACCAATAAAACGGTCATTTTTTATTTTTGATTAAGCCTTATTCATTTTTTGTTTCTACAACCGAGCCAGCATCAAAGTTTATTTTTCTTGTGCAAACGTTTTGAAGTGGCTCAAAGTTTTCACAGGCAATTATTGTTGTTATGCCTTTTTTAACAAATAGTTCGTCAATTAAAACAATTAGTGCTTCGGCATCTTCTGCTTCGAGTTTATCAAAAATATTATCAATCAAAAGATAATCTAATTTTCTTAAACTTAACCTTACAAAACTAATTAAATACTTTTCATAAAGGTCTAAGTCGCTTGCTTTTATGTTTTTATACTTTTCTATATTAAAATCTATTAGTGCTTTGTTGAGTGTGCTTTCTATATCGTTCTTTTTTTGCTTTCTTACCTTTAAAACATATTTTAAGTTGTCATATACCGATTTGTTATCAAAAAAAACAGGTTTTTCTGGCAAATAGCCCAAATTGGTGTCTATGGAAAAATCTATTTTTTTTATATCTCTGCCATCAATATATACTTCGCCTTCATCAAACTTTTCTAGCCCAGCTATAACTCTTAAAAGAGTGGTTTTTCCACTATTTTTTTTGCCAACAAATGCCACAGTTTCGCCATCTGCAACTGTTAGATTTATATTAAAAAGAGCATAGTACTCTCTAATGTATTTTAAATAAAGGTTTTTAACTTCTATCATATTTACCTCTAAATATTTTATTACGTCTATGGTTATTATACTAAAAGAACAGACATTTTGCAAATGTTAGAGTAAAAATGGTAAAGTATTATTAACCCTTTGGTACTTCGCGCCACCTTTCCGCAGGGCAAGTAAGACACGGAGTGTGTTTTCATTTTATGGTATACTAACAATTATTCTTTAATACTAAATGAGTCCGGAATTATTCACTATTCATTATTCATTTTTCATTGTGTTATGCCTTTTATTCGTGCTGTATAAAAAGTGGTTTTTGTGACAGAATATATATGGGCAAAAAAATATTTTTAAAATGGCGATTTTTGTTTGACAAGGTTTTTGTCCATTTATATACTAAAAATAGATTTAAACCGAAAGGGGTATTTGGAAGATAGGTTTAAATCGTTTAGGGGCAACAGTAGAATTATAAATTCTACGTTAAACATCATGTTTTGGTTGACATGATATGTATTATAAAAAGTTGTCTATTAAAAGTGCTATTTTATAAGGGGTTATAAAATGGCGGTGCTAATAGTTTGGCTCCCATTTTTATTACATTTGGGTTCGTAATTAAAATGTGGCAAGCCTAAAAGCACAACAATTCATGCAGTGTAAAATTGCTTAATACTTTTTAGTTTTAAAAGTGGCAAGGTTTGCACATGGTTAAATCATTTTTGTTTCGCTTCAAGCATAAAAGCAGCAATGGAGGGCTTAAAAAGGTTTACCTATTTTGCTTTATCAAAAAACGAGCAAATGTGCATGAGATTTAGATGACTTAATGTTTTCTTATTTTGATGTTCAATAAAATGTGTTGGTTTAATGAGTTTTTATCCTTTTACCGTTAAACTTAAAATCAAATTCTTCCAAAAGCACTTAAAAAAAATATAAAGGGGTATAAAATTATATGAAAAAAAGAGCTAAAATAATTACAACAATTGCTTCATTATGCCTTGCAGTAGCTTTACTTGCTTTTGGCGTATATGCAGCAGCAAACGTAACTTTAAATGTCACATCTCAAGTTAACTTCGTAGTTACCGATGTATTCGCATCAATCACTGGTAATGTTTATAAGAGTGCAGATGGTACTGCTACTGGACAAGAAGCACTTACTACACAATACTCAGCAACTACTTACACAGCAGGAACACCAAAAACACCTATGGCAACTGTTGGTGGGGCAGGAACATTAACTTGGGCAATTGAGAACGGCGATGTTGAATTAACTTCTGCTAAACCTTGGGTTAGATACGTGATTGCAGTCACTAACGATGAAGGTAAACCAATCAATGTTTCTGTAGTAGAAGGCGCAGGAATTGGTGCTTATGCTACCGCATCAAACAACATGACAAGAGGAACTCTTTCATATACAACAAATGAAAGCGAGCCAAGAAACAATTCTAACTCAACTGGTGCATTATTAACATGCGAAAACCTTGCAGTTGGCAAAACAGTTACATTTACATACACTGCACATGTAACTAACACCGCAGCAGATGTGGATGATTTCGAAATTGACCTTGACGTTAGTATCGTTCAATACTCTGCTTAATAGCATGTTGAGTTGTTAAAAGAAAAGTAATAAAATGGACTCTAATTTAGAGTCCATTTTGTTTATATCAAATAAAGCAAGGTGGATTTGATTGCTTGTTTAAATATAAATAAAACAAAAAAGTGTGTTAATGTACACACTTTTTTTGTGTTCGCTTTTAAGAAGGCCAACAAGCAAATAGTTAATATGTTGTAGAGAAAAGGCTGTATTCATTTAATCCTTTTTGTCCGAGCATTTTGCCGTCATATAATTCATACAGTAAGCAATAATCGTTGTAATCGGTTATA
>JAGCEE010000070.1 GCA_017650795.1 Clostridia bacterium
CGAACCATCACGCATATTCATTGGGATAATAACTCTCTCACCTTCTTGTGCCGAGATACTTCCCTTTCTCAAAATCATATTCTTAATGTCAATGTAATTGTGAATGGTAGTGAACTGTTCTTGAACCTTCCAACCCATTCCCTTAACAATTACATCCAACATAGCCTGACGATTTTGATTAGCAAATTCTTGAACAATAGCCATATCGTGAAGATAGTTATTGAAACTTTCGCCACTCAAATAAGAAAGAATTTTTGGAACTGAGAAATGGTCATAGTCCTTCATCAATTCGTCAATTTCTTTGTCTGTCTTACCTTGTTCACGATATTTCGCAACAATAGCGCCGCGTTCTTGTGTCTTTTGTTCACATTCTTTAATTGCGATGTTCTGCCAGTATTCACAAACGGCAACCCCGAGATGACGAGAACCACTATGGATTACAACATAGTAATTTCCATCGTCATCTTTGTCTACTTCAATGAAGTGATTACCTCCGCCAAGTGAACCAATAGAGTTCAGTTCTTCTCTACGAACATTAGCAATCAAATCATCAAATTGTTCAAAATCTTTGGCAAATCTATGTTTATCATTTCTGTGTTCCTTGCCACTAGGAATCTTTTCTTTGATTAGTTTGTCTAATTTACCAAATTCAATATGACCCTTGGTCTTGATTTTGGCTACGAGCATACCGCAACCAATATCTACACCAACGAGATTAGGAACAATCTTGTCTTTGATAGTCATAGTAGTACCAACTGTCGCCCCCTTCCCGGCGTGTACATCTGGCATAATTGCCACATTTACATCTTTCGCCCAAATCTGACACATCATATTGAGAATTTGGGAATAAGCTTCATTCTCAATATTCTCAGTAAAAACTTTTGCTGTATTATATTTTCCTTGTATTTCTATCATAAAAAATCCTTCTTGATTTCTTCTAATTTCTCAGTTACTCTAAGTTCTTTATCCCATTTAATATAACGATTAACATACTCTTTACCATTTTGAATAACGAAATTAGCCATTTTTTCACTCATATACTCATAACGAATATTCATATTAAACGATAGAACAACTGTACCATTAGAAGATAACAATTCTCTATCATTGTACTTACAAACAAATTTTTCAGGAGTATCTATAATTACAAAAATTTCATTGTCTTGTTTTACCATTTCTTTAAATCGTTCAAATGTCATACAAAGTCCTTATTAATTTCTTCTTTCTTTAAATCTATAAGCAATTGTTTGAAATTTTTTATATACAATTGCAGTTTCTTTTCAAAGTATTTAATATCCTTTGTCTTGTAATATGGATTTAATGCTGAAACAATATCATTACCTTCAAAATAACAATGTGGGTAAACATAGCCATAACCATCACCATTATCATCATAGCCAAAGTTTGTAATTTGGAAATCAGCATCAATTTCCGTTCTTTCACCACGATTAATGTAATAACATTGGTTAGTACGATTATAAACAAGGTAATCGGAATACTTGTCACAAACTTCTAAATATTCTTTTTCAGTCATTTACAAAGTCCTTTTCTAGTTCCATAGTCTTTACTTTAATTAGTGCTTTCTTGTAATTACGGAAATACAAATTTATTTGCTCTTCAAAACCTTTAGCATTTAACGATGAACAGTGTGTGTTGTCAGAATAAATTGTTTTGCTTGATTCAGAATAAACAAATTCACAGTAAACCCAAGCAATACCACCGGTTGGTGCACCTTTGAATGATGATACTACATATCTGTAATCACCCCTATGACCCTTGCTGAAAAAACATTCAGCATAATCATCATACTCCAACTCGTATTTCTCGCCAATTCTTTTATATTCATCTAAAGTCATTTAAAATCCTCATCAATAGAACGCAACTTCTGTTCAACCAATGCTTCTTTGTAACTTTTTTGAAACATTTTGATAGCATCTTCAAATTTAGATGGTTCATCAACTTCAATATATTTCATACCGGTAACTATATCACCATCTTCTTCATTAATTTTACAATTATAAAAGATACGAGCATACCCAAACTGAGGTTTAAACTCAGCTACTTGGTATGCTCCATTAAACTCCCTAGCCTTGCCAGGTATGTAAAAACATTCGTTAAATTGGCAATAGTCTAAATACTTCTTTCCAATATCTAAATATTCTTCTTTTGTCAAGTGTGTACGTCCATTATCTTGTTAAATGCGTCTTCAACAGTGTATTCCCTAAACAAGTGCTGGCGTTCTTCTTCATCAACATTTTTCAGGTATTCTTCCCTTGTTACACCAACTCCTTCAAGTCGGGCAGTAAGATACAATTCCCACTCTTCAAAATTGGTCAATTCAAAAGGAGAATCCCAAGGAAGAAAAGGCTTTCTGGTTGTGAATCTTTGTTTTAACATAGTTACCTCACTTGTTAAAGGTTATTCTTTTCCTAATATTAATATAGGAAATTTTACACCGTAAGTCAAGAACTTTTTTGTAAAATTAAGTTTACACAAAGTCACTTTCTAATTCTTTCTTACGAACCATAATCTTTCGTATCTTTTCAAAATATGAAAAATTATTCTTATAATCTTTTATAAATTCGTGTATTTCAAAATAATTCTTCAATACTGTCTTTTTGTACATTAGTGAATAAATAAATCCACGATAGTTAGTTACACCACTAATATCACTATAACACGAAACCTTGTAAACCTTTAACCGAAAATGGTCATTTGAATAAAATTCCATTACATACTTTTCATCACTATCCTTATATAAAGGCATATGATGTAACGCATAGCTAGGTGTCAATTTGAATCCAGTTTCATAAGCTCGTAAAATTTTGGTAACATATTCCCGTTGATGTTCTTGTATTTCTGGATTAAATGGTGGTTCTTTTAAAGTTTCGTTGAACATTGTAATTGCAAACAAAGTTATACAACCTATTGTACCTACAAGGAACATACCTATTACACCTAGTATGATATTCATTTGAAATCCTTTTCTATTTCTCTTAGTTTGTATTCAACAGCAGCTTTCTTAACTTTTTCAAGTAGGTTCATTACTTCCAACCGCATAGCTTCATATGAACCATAGAATTGATGAACATTAGTAAAAGCTATACTATGTTCAGTACCACCATGCGTGCGATGTTCAATTTTTACATCAGTAGCTATGTAAAATTCATCACCCTTTTCATACCATTTCATCAATGAACCATTTATGTTAGGGACGACTACCCGCTTACCAAAGAACATAGCCGTTGGTCTTACTTCTAAATTAAATTCCTTTACCAATTTGAGAAATATCTTTCTATAAGTCATTCAAAATCCTTTTCCAAGTCTTTTATCTTACAAGTTATATTATATTGCTTGATTTGTAAAGATATGTCATTCATTAAATTTTCTTTAAGTTCATCAAAGTTCTTATAATCTTTTTTGAATGGTGATTTTAATGTGAATGTATAGTTATCCACACTAAAGTAATCACCTGTCTTTTTGTAAATCTTACGATAATACCACCAATCTCTAAATGTTGTTGCTTTCTTTCTATGGGTTGTCAAAATAAATTGGACAGCATCACTACCAAAATCCATTGAAATCAAATACATATCATCATTGTTAAATGCTGACCCAACACAGCTATATC
>JAGCEE010000071.1 GCA_017650795.1 Clostridia bacterium
ATAAAGATTATATAATTACACCTTTTCACGCTGCTTTAATAAAAATATGTGAAAAAGTGGTTAAAAAGATAGAAAATGGAGAAAAAATCAAAGTTTGTATATCTTGTCCGCCTCAACATGGCAAATCTCGCGCAATTACTGAAAGTTTGCCAAGTTGGTTCATTGGAAGAAACCCTGATTTAAGGTGTATTCTTACCGCTTACAACGCAGATGTTGCCGAAAGATTTGGCAATAACAACCGACAACTTGTTAAAAACTTTGGCAAAGAGATTTTTGGTATTCAAATTAGTGAAAGTCAGGACAATAAAACACTTTGGGACATTGATAAAAGACAAGGTGGTTTGCTTTCTGTTGGTATTCTTGGTGGTTTAACTTCCAATGGTGGTGCTTTAATTATCGTTGACGATCCATTTAAAAATGGCGAAGAAGCGAATAACCCTGATATTAGAGATAAAGTTTACCAAACTTTTGCCGATTCTGTTTTAACTCGTGCGAGAGGTAAAGGAAATGGTGTTATCGTTATTCATACTCGTTGGCATGAGGACGATTTAATCGGTAGATTAGAACAACAAGGTTGGATAGTCGTTAATATTCCTTGTGTTTGGGAAAGTGGTGTTGACAAACTTTTACATAGACAAGTAGGACAAACACTTTGCCCTGAAATGGGTTTTGATAGCGAGTGGGCAGAAACTATGCGCAAGACATTAGGGGACCGCAAGTGGTCTGCACTTTATCAAGGCAAACCTTTCGTAGATGGTGGCAATATCATTAAGCGACAAGACATTAAGATTTACGATGAAAAATCTAAACCTGCGAGCTTTGAAGAATTAGTTTTATCTTGCGACTTGTCTTTTGGTGGAACTAAAACCGCTAACGATCCATATTGTATGACACTTTGGGGTAGAAATGGTGGCAACCACTATTTACTCAAAATCTACAATAAAAAAGCTAATTTCAAAGATACAGCCCAAGCAATTAGAATTATTTGTGCCGAAAACCCAACTTTGCGCAAAAAAATTATTGAAAGCAAAGCAAATGGTAGAGCAACAATAGAAATGTTGGGACATGAGATAGGCGGATTCGTCCCATACGATCCAAAAAATCTTTCAAAAGAAGATAGATTACAAAATGTTGTGCCTTACTTTGAGGGTGGAAATGTATATTTCCCTGATGAGAAATTAGAACCAAAAATTGAAGAATACACAGACCAACTTTTGAGATTCCCTAACGCAACGCACGATGATTTTGTTGATACAATTAGTCAATATTTGCTAAACTATGAGTATAGATATAATGGCAAAATATCAACTGATAGCAAGTTCTCTGCTATTAGTGATGCTTTAAGAGGTGTTAAAATATGATACAACTTGCATTAGATAGAACTAAACTAAATGACAATGAATATATGTTGGGTGTTATCAACACTTTATTTATGCAAAAGGTTATTGAGGGGCAAACTTTAAGATACAAACAAGCGTTTGATTTCTATATGGGTTTACAACCAACTACCAATTTTGAAATAAAAGATAACTATGTTTGTAAAGTTGTTAACCTAACAAAACCTATCGTGGATACCGCTACCGAAACTTTTATTGGCGAATTGCCTGATATTACAACAAGTGGCAAGAAAGCGGAAAAAGAAAAAATTAGTAAGTTTACTCAATAACTTTATAATAGACAATATGGCAACCATGTCTACGAGGCAGGGCATTATTCCTCCAAAGTAGGAACAGGTTTTCTCGCTTTATACAATAAAATTGGCGATGAGTTCCCAAGATTTAGAGAATTAAACCCAAAGTTCGCGGATGTTGTTTATGACTGTTCGTTAGAAATGCAACCTTTATTCGGTTTTTATATCGTTGAAAGCAATCATGCAGAACAAGGACAACCAAGCCAAACAAAATATATTATTTATGTCTATACCGATAAAAAAATCTTCGCTTATGAAAGTCCAATGACATATTTACCACAAACAACTGTTCCACAAGCTGATAAGAATATATTTGTTATTCCTTACTTTGCTTGGAGAAAAACCGATGTTAACGGAAAGGAAGTCCAACTCAACGAAATTGAACACGATTTTGGCGATATTCCTATTGTTGAGTTCCCAAATAACGCAGATTATAAAGGCGATGCCGAGTGCGTATTTGATTTAATTAGGTTATACAACGAAGTTATCAATAATAGATGTAAGAACTTATATGATGTTGTTAACTATGTTCTCTTAATCAAAAATGTCCGTTTAGGCGATGAAGAAGAAACTAAAAAAGTTATCAATTTGTTAAAAGAACACCATGTATTACCTGTTGAGGGCGATAATGTGGATGCCAAGTTCTTATCTAACCCATTGAATCAAGACCAAATGCAAACCCTTGCAAATAACATTAAAGACTTAATACACTATATTTGCCGAGTTCCTGATTTATCAAGTGTTGATTTTTCACAAAACGCAAGTGATCCAATTATTAAAATCAAAACAAAACCATTACTTGATTTATGTAGAGAAAAAGAAAAGAAGTTTACCGAACCATATTTAAGAGTTATCAAAATGACACTTAATTGGTGTAAAAAGTTTGCACCTGATTATAGCGATTTTGACTTTGATATTGACAACGCAACACTTGTTTATTCTCACGCATTACCATCTAACGATGGAGATATGATTACAATGATTACAAATCTTTCTAATAGTGGTATGGCAAACCCAGAAGTTTTATTACAACAATTATCATTTATTCCATCTGTTCACGATTATATTAAAGGTATGGACAAATGGAACGAAAAGGTTGACAGTAGAAAAGAAAGGTTAAATAATAAAGATAACAATGGTGGTGTCAACGAAACTAATATTGAAAGACAAAACCAAAAACCTCTTACCAAAGCGAACATGG
>JAGCEE010000072.1 GCA_017650795.1 Clostridia bacterium
AATACAATTCAAGAAAGAATGTGGAAACTCTCTACAAAAATGTATAGAATGCCCGAAAAAAGAGGAAATCCAAAGTATACAAAAGATGTGTCCGAAATTTTAAAATACCTTCCAGCACAAGTCGAAATGGGTTGTGGCCCAAGCATTGATGCAAAAATTCCGCCACTTCATAATATGCACGAAATGTACAAGGTGCAAAATCATGAAACAGGCAAGTTTTATTTTGCAAGTCAAGACGATTTGCTTTATAATGTTATTTCCAACGAAAGCAAAATGAGAAAAATATTTGCAAGTGTGCCAATCGCTTGCATCTCGGCACCAATAACCGATGGCTATAAGGCTTTTGGCGACATTTATAAAAAGGGCTACTTTAAGGGAATAGTATATAATAACAATTTTGATAGAATTGTAAAAAGATTGAGTATTCCAGAAAAAATACTTAGAATTTATGATTTAAATGATTATATAGCAAAAGTTAGTTTTGAGCCAGATGTTAAATCTTTAATATGTATGGGTTGCCATGCAGATAGACGGCAGGTAGAAAGGCAGGCAAGAAATAAAGGTTTAAAAATAATCTTTATAGACCCCGAAGGCTATGAAACAAAAGATGGTTTCGAGCAGTATTTAATAGAAGGACCAAAAGATGATGATATTATTTTAAATATAACCTTTGAGCAAGCAATGAATGATTTAAAAAGGATATTAAAATGACGGGTGTTATAGAAAACTACAATGTAGAGTTTTGGAGTTTTGTACATAGGTACGACATATCAAATACAAATATTTTAAGAAAAGTTATTCATAGTTTTTTAGTTGCAGAAAATAGCTTTTTTTTGGCATGTAATTTAAAACTATCAAAAAAAGAATGCGAGTTTGCTTATCTTGTGGGCTTGTTTCACGACATTGGAAGATTTGAACAATGGAAACAATATCAAACCTATAACGATAAAATATCGGTAGACCATGGGCTTTTAGGCTCGCAAATAATTGATGCATTGCAATTAGATGGCATTGACTTGTGTGGCGAATCAAAACAATTATTAAAAGATGCAGTTAAGTATCATACAAAGAATTATGAGGGTGAAGATAAAAAAACAATACTATATAGCGGTATTGTACGAGATGCTGATAAATTTTCCAATCTTTCAACAATAGCAAATGGTGCAATGCCAATAACACAAACAGAAGATGGCTTTACAAAAGAAATAGTAGATGATTTTAAAGATTTAAAACCACTTTTTAACTATTCTCCCAAAACAAAACTTGATAGAATGCTCATACTTACTTCTATGGCATATAATATAAAAAATGCGTGGCTAAGAGAACAGGTGATACAAAAACACTATTTAGATATTATATATCAAAGGTTTTCACAAGAACTTGAATTTGAAGATAGTAGGGTATTAAAAGATGCGATTGACACAATAAAACATAAACTTTTATAAAACAACAGCTTTGGGCTATAAAAGAAATACCAAAATACTTATTTATAAAAAAAATGCCAGAAAATGACATTTTTTTTAATACATATACAATGTAAAAATACTAATTATATTTCTAATGATTTTTCGCACTCTACCGTAAAAGAATCAAATTTATTTATAGTTTCTTCAATCATTTTGTTTTTTTGTTCTTCTCGGTTTAAAAGGAAGGCTTTTTTATATTCCTCGCCAAATTTTTTATACATAAATTTAATCCAATCAATATCAGCAGTACTACGGTCATGTCTAACTTTATCATAATTTGTTAAATCAAAATCACTAATGCTATATGAAACTCCAGAAATATCAACAACCACTTTGCCATCAGAAAGAGTATATTTATTAACCTCATCTGGATTAAAATATAAAAATGGTATTTCATCTTGAAATTTTTTTAAATCATCTTTGCAATAATTTATTATTTCTTCTTTATTTAGTCTTTCAATAAACATATTTTTTTTCCCAATTCTTATAATTATATTTTTTTAATTAAAAATTTTTGTTTATTTGCATAATTCACTAGGGTCTGTTTTTAAAAAATTATTAATTTTTTGTGCGTCGTTTTTAATTTTATATGCCTTTTCATAAAATTCTTTTATTTTCTTTTCATTTTGTGCTGATTCATTGCACATTATTTCGGCAAAGCGTTTAAGTAAGTCTTCAAAAGTACGTTTTTCTTCATTAAAAGAGTAGGAAAGAAAAGCAGTAATTTCATACTCGCCATCATAATTCAATCTTGTTTTTGATAACATTTTTAAAAACATATTAAATGAGAGTGGTATAAATTTCCATTGACTAACAGGTACATAATGATCTCCAACTTGAGACATTAAACCCTCAATGAAACCCGCATCTCTAAACGTATAAAACCTTACATTCCCATCTTCGATTTTTATTTTATCAAATAAATATTTTTTCATAATTTCTCCTTGTGTAAATAAGTATAGCATATATCAAAATGAATTGCAATACCCATATAATAGTGCAAT
>JAGCEE010000006.1 GCA_017650795.1 Clostridia bacterium
AAAAAGCACATTTTCCAATGATGGAAACTGAATCGGGGATGATAACTTGTTGTAAAGAGTCGCAATAAATAAAAGCACATTCTCCAATACTCGTAACTGATTCAGGAATATTAAACAATTTGCATTGGTATTCAAATGGAAACCCTTACTACGCAACAGGTTACGGGATGCCGAACTGCACGGCCTACGCTTGGGGGCGTGCGTGGGAACTCTTAGATCCTAACGGAACAGGTTCAAATAAACCTGATCCCTATGAATTACCGGGTTATTGGGATGCAGGCATTTGGTGGACTAAAGTTGACCGTTCAGTTTATGAAACAGGACAAACGCCAAAACTAGGTGCGATTGCTTGCTTTTCACATAACGGTGGTGGTGCAGGACACGTTTCAGTTGTTGAAGTTATAAACAACGGTTCAATAATAACATCAAAGTCTGCATATGGTGGAACATATTTTTACACACAAACATTATATGAAAGCAACAATTATAATTGGGGAAACTATACTTTTCAAGGTTTTATTTATATACCTTGGGGTTCAGGACCTGTTCCACCTGTGCCAACAAATAGACCAAAAGGCAAATTTCCTTGGGTATTATATGCAAATAAAATACGTAAGAAGTAAAGAAATGTCAATTTACAATAAAGTTGACATTTTTTTATTTTTTTATTATAATTAAAATAGGAAAGGAGAAAGCGATTGAAAATGGCAAACATTGACGAATTAAAAGTTTTAGTTGATTCTATAAAGGAAAAACTTGACGAATCGCAAGGTGCTTTAATATCAGAAGATTTACTTTCTTTAGTTTCAAATTATCAAGTTTTATTTGACGAACTTACTTCTATTAAGGAAGAAGTTGAAAAAGTAAAAGCTGAAAATGAAGAACTACTTAAAGTAAATGGAAGACTATTCCAAAAAATAGGTTTCGACGAAGATATCAAAGACGAATCTGCAGAATTAGAAGAATCTGCAAAAGAAGAAGAAATTACTGTTGAAGAAGTAATTAACGAGAAAGGAGAAATAATATAATGTCAACAATACCTTCAGGTGCTAAAGTCTTTAACGTTGTACGTGCAAACAGTTCAGAAGTATTTATGAACACTGTACCTTCTGCAACAAAAGACAACATCCAAACAATAAGTAACATTTTATTTAACGACAGTTACCAACCTATGTTAAATGAATTTGTTAACAATTTAATAAACCGTATTGGTTTAACAATTATAAGAAACAAAAGTTTCAATAACCCATTAAGTATATTCAAAAAAGGTTCAGTTCCACTAGGAACAGACATTCAAGATATATACGAAAACCCTGCAATAGCAGAACAATATGAATATAGCAACACTGCAATGGCAAAGTTATTAACAATAACTGATCCTGACACACACGTTGCATATTATAGAAGAAACAGACAAGATCTTTACACTAAAACTATATCAAGAGAAGGACTTCAAGGTGCATTTGTTTCATGGGAAGAATTTGAAAGTTACATCGCAGGAATTACAAACAGTCTTTATTCAGGAAACTACATTGACGAGTTTAAATACACAAAACAACTAGTTGACGGTGCTTATGATGCAGGAAAAGTAATTCAAAAAGTTGTTACTTTACCAACTACTGAAGCTACTTCAAAGGCATTCTTAAAAGAAGTACGTGCTTTATATGACAACATGACATTCCCTTCAACTGAATACAACGCATATTCAAAATTTAGTGGTGCTAAAGGAACTGTTACAACTTGGACTGATTCAGAAAGAATTTGTTTAATTGTACGTGCAGACGTAATGGCAGAAATTGACGTTGACGCATTAGCTAGTGCATTTAACATTGGGAAAGCTGAATTTATTGGACGTGTTATAAAAGTTGATAAATTCGAAAATGACGAAATACTTGGTGTTATTTGTGACGAATCATGGTTACAAATTTACGACAACATTTTCCGTTTCGACGAATTTTACAATGCAAGAACAATGTCATGGAATGAATATCTACATGCTTGGGGAACATATGCAATTTGCCCATTTGCTAACGCAGTAATGTTAGTTACTAGTGCAAGCAAACCTGTAACTGCTATTTCAGCAAGTGATCAAACAGTTGTTGAAGATGCAACTAAAACTGTTACATTTACATTAACACCTGCAGATGCTACATCAGAATTAACATACACATCATCTGATGAAGATGTATTTACTGTTGAACCTGATGCAACATATCCAAATAAATGTACAATAACAGGTGTTGAAGCAGGAACTGCTGATTTAACATGTACTGCAGACAATGGAATTTCAAAGAAAGTTGAAGTTACTGTCACTGCAGAATAATAATTTAAAAAGGTAGTGCAAAAACTACCTTTTTTAATTAAGAAAGGAAGTAAAA
>JAGCEE010000073.1 GCA_017650795.1 Clostridia bacterium
ATTAAATATATCTAGTATTTTTTTAATACCATTTTTTTTGATTTAATAAAAAATTTTGTTTTTGTATCTTTTTGTTTATACAACGTTTGCTTTTTTAAGTAGTGCCAACTGATGAGAAACAGCACTTTGAGACATGCCAACCATTTCCTGTATTTCGGACACAGATTTTGGTTTGCCATTTATTGCAAATAAGATTTTTAATCTTGAAGCATCGGATAAAACTTTCATGATTAGGCTTATTTGCATAACTTCTAGCTCGTTTGGAATTTTATTTTTCATAAACTTTGATAGTTTATTTTAAAAATAAAGTTTTGTCAAGAGGAAATTTTAAAAACACCATCCAAATTTATTTTGAGTGGTGTTTTTAATGTTATTTATTTAACAAAAATTCTAAGTAATAATTTTAATTGCCCTACTTACATATGTTGACCTTATATAGGTTGCACGGTTTGCAAAACCATCAAAATCGCTAACATAACTATTACTTACTTCAGAACCGTTCTTGGCTGTATAAGCTCTTGCAGAAACATTACCACTAAATTCAATTGTACTTAAAGACGAACAACTTTGAAATGCATAAGGCAAAATCCAAAAATCATAATCAATTTCAAAGTTGATAGATGAAAGATGCGTACAACCAGAAAATGCGTATCTCCCAATTTCTTCACCGGAATCATAAGTTCCAAAATAAAGAGATGTAATTCCAGTACAACCATAAAATGCATAATCACCAATCTTACAGCATTCGAACCCAAGAGTTGTTATGTCTGTGCAACCATAAAATGCATATGGTTTTATTTCATTTTGATAAAAAGCATCGTCATAATCAGAATATAAAGTTGTTCCATATACCGGTCCACAAATGTAATAAGTACCCGCTTTTTCAAGACAAATCTCTATATAGCCACTGGCAAATGAAAAAGTTCTCGGACTAAAATTAGCATTATTTGAAACAGTAATTGGATAATAAGCCGCTATATAGCCATTACCGGTATTACCATTTGTGAATGTTAAGCTAGTTAAATTGATTATAATTGATATGCTATAGCAGTAACGGAAGGACTCTGTTCCTATTGTTGTAATATTTGATGGTAGTTTTACATATGCCAAATATCTGCAACCAGAACATAAATAGTTTGGAACCGTAGTGACGCTTGCATTTGTTGGAAGCGTAATATGTGTTATTGCTGAGCCTTGAAAGGCATTTGCACCCAGCGAGGTGACAGTATTTGGAATTGTAAGCTGAATGTTAAGAGATTCACAAAGCTTAAAACTTGCCGTCCCGATTGTTGTTAAACCAGAACCAAATGATAATCCCGTTATTCCTGTACCATAGAAACAACATTGCCCTAATGAAGTAATATTATTAGGTAAGGTTAGAGTACCAGAGAGAGAACTACAATTGTAAAAACAATAATCACTTATACCTGTTAAACCAGTTCCAATACTCAATCCAGTAATTCCTGTACCGTAAAAAGCATTACTATCCATTGTTGTGACAGAATTTGGAATAGTAATTGAACTTGCCAGTGCAGAACAGTTTCTAAAACAAGAACTGCCTATTGATGTCAAACTAGTACCTAAACTTAAACTAGTAATACTTGTATTATAAAATGCTTCAAATCCTATAGTTGTAACACTGTTTGGAATAGTTAACTGACCTGTTAAATAAGTACACCCCGAAAAACACTTATTACCTATGGATGTCAATGAGTTACTAAGCGTTATACTGGTAATTCTTGTGTTATAAAATGCACTCACACCCAAAGTCTGAACTGTATTTGGTATGACAATCGCACCCGTCAAATTTGTGCAATTACTAAAAGCATCCCCGGAAATTTGCACCAAACCGGCTCCAAAAGTCACACTGGTTATATTGGTTCCACTAAATGCCGAACCATTTATACTATACACACTATTAGGTATAGTAATACTTCCAACAAGACCAGTACAATTTAAAAATGCGCCTTGACTAATAGAATAAATATCATTTCCGATAATTGTATTCTTACACCCTATAACCAAATTTTTTTGTGATGTATTATAAGGGTTTACATATATTACCGCATTATTTTCACTATAATACCCAGTGTTACCCCCCGGTTCAACACTTACTGATGAGAAAGCTCTACCAAAAGAGTTATAATAAAGAGAGGCTAATGTTTTAGGTAGTGTTAAAAGGCCTCTAAAATTTGTATTTAAAAATGATTGAATACCGACAGACACAAGATTTTTAGGTAAAAATAAATGACCACACAAACCAGAGTTGTAAAAAGCATATTGTCCAATAGATGTTATGCTATCCGAAATAGATACAGCTGTTAGCTGTGGTAAGGTATAAAAAGAATAATTGCCAATGTTAGTGATACTTGACTTATACGGAATAACTACACCAACAGCATTTGTGTTTTTGTATGTATTAGAATTATAAAACACTGGCACGCTTGTTTCTGTTGTTGGGATTTTAATGAATAAATCAGTGTTTGTGACATAACTGCCATGAGAGGTGTCTTTTGTTAATGTTGTTGACACATACTCCTCCACATTTACATAAAGAGGAACACTAACGTTTACGGTATTACTATTATCTAGCATATTTTCTATTTTAACAAAAACGCTTAATGTTTGTGGATAATATGTCCAAGTGCCACTTGAAAGCGTTGGTGCTGGTAAGTGTTTATAAAACTCATAATCTAATGTATAACTCCATGTATCAAAACCAGAAATGTAAGAAGATGTTTCATATGCATTAAATGGAAACTTTATATCGCTTACTATGTCGTCACCAGACCTAATTATTCTTGCTTGAGATGGTACTGAATAAGAGCCATCTTGGGCTTTGGTCCCCTCCATATCCCAAAAATAAGCACCATAATCTATACCATCGGTATTTCTGTTTGTTATTTTTATTCTTATTTCTTGCTCGCTAATTTGGTCGGCATTTGTACAACCCCTACAATCAAATGTTAGTGTGCCATAATTAAGAGAAACACTAGAACTATTACCATATTTTGTATCTACCAATGTTTCTTCAAAACCTACAACCTGATATACTTCGTACTTTAAATCACCCTGTGGTGCATTTACATAGATAGTGCCAGACAATGTACCAGAAAGTGAAGCATTTGCTGCATACACGCCAACAAC
>JAGCEE010000001.1 GCA_017650795.1 Clostridia bacterium
ATTTAATTTAACAAGAGCATTTGGTAATTTAAGTAAAAAAAGTGCAGAATATATTGAAAATATAAACTTATTAGAAGTTGCATATGCAAACATAGATAAAAAAACTGGTCAATTTAATGAAGATATTGAAGTCACATCTGCAAGAATTGAAAAATTAGTTAATAATATGGCACAAGTATATGGTTTAGATGAGAGTAGACTAGCAAGACAATTTGGTATATTTAAACAAATGGCAAATGCTATGGATTTACCTACAGAAACAGCAGAAAAATTATCAGAACATTTAGTAAAAATGTCTAATGATGTTGCTTCATTATATAACTTGGATTTAGATAGGGCGAGTAATGCTTTACAATCAGCATTAGCAGGGCAAGTAAGACCAATAAGAACTGCAACAGGAGCAGATATTACTGAAAAAACATTACAACAAACAGTAAACCAACTAGGTCTTGATAGAACAATAAATCAATTATCTTATGTTGAAAAAAGATTAATAATGATTATTTCTTTAACAGACCAATTAAAAAAATCACAAGGTGACTGGGCAAGAACTATGAATGATAGTGTTGCTAATCAACTAAAAATTCTTGATGAACAGTGGAATAAATTAACAAGGTCTGTAGGTAATATGTTTATACCTGTATTACAAAAAGTTTTACCTTATCTTACAGCAATATTAATGGTTTTAACAGAATTATTTAATATGGTTGCAGGGTTACTTGGATTTAAAATGCCAGAGTTTGATTATAGTGGCTTAGCAGGTGTTAGTGATGCAACCAATGATGTCATAGATGGTATGAATGAGGCTGGAGCATCTGTAGATGAACTTAATAAAAAATTATTAGGTTTAAGAGGCTTTGATAAATTAAATGTTATTTCTTCAAAAACATCTGATGCAAATGGTGCAGGTTCAGGACTTGACCCTAGAATTTTACAAGCATTTAATAAAGCATTTGCTGAATATAATGATATGATGGCAGAAGTTAGTTTAAAAGCCAATGAAATAAAGAAAAGCATAATGGAATGGTTGGGTTTTGAAGAAGAATTTGATGAAGAAGGAAATTCAAGTTGGTTATTTAAAAAAATAACACCTGGTACTGTAATTGGTGCATTAGTTGTTGGAGGCTCATTAGTAACAGGTGTATCATCTATACTTTCAATATTTAAAAAAATAGGTGCTACAGATTTCTTTAAAACGTTGTTCAAAAGTAAAACAATGAATGTTTTACTTACAATAGGTGGTTTTTCATTTAGTTTTGATGCAGTAAAAAAAGAATTAGATGGAGATACTACTTGGGCTACTATATTTGAAGGATTAGGTGGTACTGCTATGGTTGCTGCTGGTGTTTGGAATTTAACACACGATATAAAAATTACATTAATAGCAACAGCAATAACAATAGTACCTCAAGCGTTGGCTGTTACTAAAAAAGGCTGGGACGAATTATTAAAAAATGTTGATTATTATGCAAATAATGATGGCAAAACAACATTTACTGAATATGTAGATGCTTGGCTTGGAGGAATGCAAGATATAATTACATATAGACTACCTAAATTTTTTGCGAACATTGGAGATAAATTAGGAAGTCTTTGGAATGGTCTTTGGGATAAATTTGGAGATTTATTAGAATGGATGGGATTAAAACAACCAAATGTTACAGTAGAAACACACAAAGCATCATCTGAAATTAGCCATACAGGTGAAGGAAGACATTTAGACCCAGTAAATTTTGGAGATATTGCTCAATCAGTACAAAAAGGCATAGAAGCAGGTGCAGATAAAGCCATATCTGATGCTCAAAATAAAGGCGAAGAGTATGCCAAAAATTTTAAAAAAGGTGTAGAAAAAGAAAAACCAACAATAGAATTTAAAGGGAAAATGTCAACATTGAAAGATAATGTTATAACTGCTTTAAAGAAAATGACAGGGGTTTCAAGTGCCGTTATGAAAATGTTTGGAATAGACAATATTGTGATAAAAGCATTAGAAAATATAAAATTTTATGCTAAAGGTGGTTTACCTGATGTTGGTCAAATATTTATAGCAAATGAAAAAGGTCCAGAGTTAGTTGGTCAAATAGGTGGTCAATCATTTGTAGCCAATCAAAATCAAATGATGAACTTGTTAGACAAAAAAATTGGAAATGCACAAAAAAATACAACCCCACAAGTAATAAATGTATATTTAGATGCAGACCACAAAATAGGTTCATATACAATAGAACAATTACAAAATATGGCTAAAACTGACGGTAAGCCAATTACGATAGGATAGGTGATAAAATGGCAGGAGCAGTAACAAATACTTATGATTACGATAAAATGTATATTAGAGAATGGGGAAGTTCAGGGGCTTACTCTGAATTTCCTTACCTAATAAATGGTGTAAACACATTGCCAGAACACGACGTATCACAAAATGATGTTGACTTAGATAGTTATACTAATACAGAAGGCAAAACAGTAAGAGGAAGAGTAAGACACGATGTAACATCATTGGACTTTCAAGTACCAACTTGGAGTGGTGCAGAATTACATAATTTTTTTGAATATACAAAGGACGCTTGGTTTGATTGTTTATATTTTGATGAGAGTGTATGGGGATTTGTAAGCAAAAAAATGTATAGAAGTGGTACTGTAAAATATCATAGATATTATATAGATAAAACAGACCCATTAAAAAACATATATCAAAACATAAGTTTTTCATTTGTAGAAGAGTAGGTGATACATAATGGCATATACAAATTTTCAAAATTGTACAAAGCAACAATATGAGCAAGTGATTTATGGTCAAAATGACAAAAATAAATGTAAATTATATTTTAATAATGTGGAATTGCCAAATGCAGATAATTATTTAGAAAAAATAACTATCATAGATAGAGTATTACCTGAAAATGGTCAAAAAATATTTTCATTAGATAATTTTATTTCAAAAGAAGTAGAAATTATAATACACAATATTGACCCTTCAATAATACAAGACAAAGTAAAAATTGAATTAGGTACAAAAGTTGGTAGCAATAGTTTGGGGGATATTTGGGAATATGTACCTATGGGGGTATTTAATATACAAGATACTCCAACAAGAAATGATGATAGAATAACTATCAAACTAAGAGACAATGCAGTATTATTTGATTTTAATTATAATGCCAAGCCATTAATAGATAGTAGTCGTGTACAAACACCTGATACAACATATTTAGATGAAAAATACTACTATGTATATAATGAAAGCACAAGTGAATATGTGTTATTAGTTGCTGGTACAGATTATCAAGTCGGTGATACTATAACTGGCACTATATTTGAAGAAAAAACGGATGGTCAAGCAACATTATTACAAATATTACAAGATATGTGTAGAAAAGCAAATGTAAATTGCAATGTTAGTTCATTTTTAGGCAGTACAACTGCAATAGGAATATATGACAATACAATTAAAGCAAGAACCTATGTATCATATATTGCTGAACAAGCAGGGTGTATAGCAAAGATTGATAGAAGTGGCAACTTAATATTCATACCAATTGATAGTTTAACAACTCAAAGAATACCACTAAGTATATGTAGTAAATACACAAAAGGTACACCTTTTGAAATACAAAGAGTTGTTTATGAATTAGGAACAATAAAATTTGAAACTAGCAATGATGAAAACTTGCAAACATTATATATTTCAAGTTTAAATCCATATATAGCAAATCAATCACAAATAGAAACACTTTTTAATACTATATTAGATGGGTTTACAATAGATAGTGTTGAATTAAAAGATAATATATTAGGCAATCCTAGTATAGATGGTTATGACTTAATTCAAGTATATAATGACAGTGACGAAGAAGAACCAATATTATTTACAACATTATCAAATCATACATTATATTATAATGGTAAGTTTAGAAATAAATATAAAACCGAAATAGGTCTAGAAGCAAGACAAGAAAATGTAACAAATACTGGCGATGCAGTATTTCAAAAAACAATAAAAACTGAAATAGATTTATTAGAGGGTGAAGTTAGAACAACAGTTCAAGAAGTCAAAGAATATGACACTAGAATAA
>JAGCEE010000074.1 GCA_017650795.1 Clostridia bacterium
AAATAAAGCGCTTTCACTTGTTGATGTGATAACAAATGTAAAAGTTGAGCCAATTTTTAAACTCTCGGCCTCTACCATTCCAGAAATAATCTCTTCGGCTTCTGATTTTGATACCAATATCATTCCATCTTCTGTTTTTCCACCAAGAACAACAGCCTTAAATCTATCACCTATTTTTATTTTAGAAAAATCAGAAAAGTCTTCTTTTTGAATAAATGCATCTGATTTCCCACCAATATTAAAAATAACTCCATCTTCTTTAATATCAACAACAACACCATCATAAATCATATTTTTCTTATATTCTGCTAGTGTTTGCTCAACAGAATTCATATTAAATTTTATATCTTCTTCCATTAGTCTACTCCACTTTGTAATTATAACAATGATGCACTATATTGTCCAATGATTATTTAATATTATAAGCTTACATTCTTAATAAATATTATTGATTTTTAAGTTTTAACATTGCTTCTTTTATTTCTTCGTTTGCCTTATTTGTTCCATTTTCGCCCATGTAATCGTTATTAAAATACATTGGTTTTCCGATTACAATTTTATTTATATGAAAGATCTTTGGTTTTTTTGTAATAAAAACAGGAACTATTGGTGCATTCGATTTAATTGCCAAAATGCTTGCACCTGCTTTAAATTCAAGAAGTTCAGCATCGGTTTTGTTTCTTGTTCCCTCTGGAAAAATTGTTAAAATTTTATTGTTTTTTAACACCCTTAAACAGTTTTTTATAGTGTTTATACCAACATTATCTCTATTTACGGAAATTCCTCCACATGCCTTAAAAAAACCACCAATTATGCGATTTCTAAACAATGAGTCCTTCGCTAAAACATATTGCTTTTTCCATATAAAATTAAATAAGTATGCATAATCTATATTGCTCATATGATTACACACCAAAATATATCTACCCTTTGGTAAATTCTTTTTACCTATTACTCTTGTCGGAAAAAGAATACAAATCGGAATAAAAGTTATTATTTTTACAATCCAAAAAATCATTTTATTTTTCCTTAAAACTTAATTTGCGACAATATTTCATTTAAAGATTCATTAATAGTTGAATTTGTTGTGTCAATCTCTATTGCATCTTCTGCTTTTCTAAGTGGTCCATATTTTCTTGTAGTATCTAAATGGTCACGTTCCTGCAACGACTTAATAACCTCATCTAGCGTTATTTGTTGGTTAATACTATTTAAATCTGCCAGCCTTCTTTTTGCACGAGTAATAGTGTCACACACCACATAAAATTTATACTCTGCATTAGGGAAAACATCGGTTCCGATATCTCTTCCTTCTATTACAATATTATTTTTGTTTGCAAATTCTCTTTGTATAACATTAACCCTTTGCCTAATTTCAAGTATTTGCGAGAATAAAGACACATTTTTTTGTACCTCTACATTACTTACAAATGGTGTAATATTTTCACCTTCAATGAAAACATTTTGATCATTGCCAAAAAAGACTATTTTAATATTCAAATTGCCTATACTAGAAACAACCTCTTGACTATCGGCTTTAATACTTTTTTTAACATAATAGTAAGTTATTGCTCGGTAAATCATACCTGTGTTTAACATTTTAAAACCAAGTTTTTTTGCCAATATTTTGGCAAGTGTACTTTTGCCTGTACCAGACGGTCCATCAAGTGCTATTATCATATAAATTCCCCCTTTTTTTAATGAACTACACTACACTATTTTTTAGCAACATATTATTGCTTTATAGGTTGTTTTGTTTAATTATACCTCGCACAACAGCCATAGCAGTACACCAAGCAATTTGAAGGTTAAAACCACCGGTTAATGCATCAACATCAATTACTTCGCCAGCAAAATATAAATTTGGTATTAATTTAGATTCAAGTGTATTCATATCTACTCTCCAAACATCTCTGTGGAGAAGTAACGGTCTCCGGAATCCGGAAGGATCAC
>JAGCEE010000007.1 GCA_017650795.1 Clostridia bacterium
ACCCTTAACACCCTTGATATACATTTGGGTGCCGTTATAACTTGATACCAATGAATAACCGGTAATCAAGCCCTTGTTATCGTACAATGGTTGTGAAATTAAGCCCTTACCACCCTTTGTACCTTTGTAACCCTTGATGTAGGTAAATTGTGGTAACAATCTATTGTTGTTAGAATGGTAATAGGAAATATTGGCAGCAGAAGAATATCTATGATGTAAATAACCAGAAGCAATCAAGTTGTAGTTAGAATCTATAAAGTTAATGCCTGAGGTATATGTTGGCACAATACGGTTACCATCGGCATTGATAAAGTTGTTATCAAAAGAACTATTGCTGATTGTGTTATTTTGTGAGAATATGAAAGAGTTGTTTGATGTTCCCTTAACACTACCATAGAAGATATTGTTAGCACCAAGCAATTCAAAATTTAATTTGTTTCTATAACTACCAGTAACTTCGGAAATACGGAATAATGAAGCATTATTACCATTGTTGTAATTATATGTGATAGCAAGTCTATCACCACTCCAAGTTTTCTTTGTACCTGAGTTTGATAAATTAAACATAATTTGTGGTATAATTTTATCGTTTACACCACTTGCTTCGGACATGATGTTTAATTTAGCAAAAGAATCATACGCAATAAATTTATCTGCCATTTTGTATTACCATATCAATAATTTTGTTGTGCCACCCAAAGATTTGATATTTTCATTGGTTTTGTTTGATGTACCGTCATTTACGAAATGTAAACAATGGTATAAGTCCTTAGCTTCTTCATCGGGAACATATTTTTGTGTTTCTTCATCCCACTTTACTAATTCAATACCCTTATCTTTTTGTAGATACAAGTGTAGTTCCACATTGAAAGCTAGTTTCTTATTTTGATTATGTAGGACTTTTATTTTTTCATCAGGAAAATAACTAATTGCTACTATGCTATAATCTTGATAATCAATTAATGGGTGATATAAGTCTGTAATGTCATTCTTATAAGGAACACCAATCAATGCCAAACCATCAAACTCAAAATCAATGTTTTCAAGGTTAAGCAAGTTCAAAGTATTTTTCTTAATTATTACATCGTAAGAAACATAGTGTATTGGTGAACCATCCATATTTTTTGTAGTAGAAAAAGCTTCTTGTACTTGAATCAAGTGTGAAAGAACATTGTTTGAAGCATTTGTGTATTGAGTTTCATTAGGAACATAGTAACCACCCCTATATTCGTATTGAACATTTTTGAAGATTACTTGTGTGTTTGCTTGTAGGGTTTTCCAAGTAATTGTATGTAAATAATTTTTATCTGTAACAACTTCTTCACCATCTACAATTTTAACATGCTTTCTATTGTACTTACCTCTTACCCAATTATACTTATCGGAAAATAATATAGCACCAACAATGGAATACTTCATTCCATTATTTTGTTTGAATATACATTCTTTACCTTCATCAGTAAAAACATATTCAACCTTGTTATAAACACTATTTCCCATAATTCCTCTAAATGTATTTATGTAGATGATTTAGAATAAAATGGTTCTATTTCTTTTCCTTTACCAAATCGTTTATCATCTAAACATTGGATATAATTTGTTCCAGGAATGTATTCAATAGCCATTTCAATATCAGTAAAAGCTCTATTTCCAATTAAGATAGAATTATCGTGATAATTGTAAACATTATATCCTGTTAAGTTATAGTTGTCAATATAAGATGTGAACATATTGAACAAGTTAGATAATCCAACACTATTTTCTGTACTTAGACAGAACATACCAGGGTTCAATGTTACCTTTGTTTTGTTGTAAGGTATTCTATAATAAATTTCATCTTCAGTTCTATTTGTAATACCACGGATGGTTCTTGTACCCCTTCTAAAACATCTAAAAGTTAAGTCGGTTTTGTTACATTCCATAAGTTTACCAATAATTGTGTAATAGTTAGCTAAAACATAATCTGTTGGTACATATCCATTAGAATCATAAGTATAAATTTTAGAAGATGGTTGTAATGATTGTCTATCAACCATTCCATTAGTTTTATAAGGCAAACACAATGCAGAACAATGTCTAGTCTTGTAATCAACATTGGCTGTCAAAACAATTTTATTTTTTAATTTTTCATCTGCATCAAATGCCCAAGAAAGAACATAAACATAGGCTTCCTTTTTATCACTTAAAACGCTATCGTGAATAAAGGCTATGTTTTTTTGATTAGTTACTGTGTATTTAATCAAGTCAAGAATCTTTGTAATTGGCTTGATACTCTTTACCAAGTTGATAAAGAAATCCAAGTGTTCATTGAATGTTTCAAAATAATTGTTTGAATCTACTTCAATGTTGAATCTACTTGTTTGGAAGAAATCACCAAATTCAGACAATCTGTCCTCTTCCACAAAGTTAGGGTCTTCCTCAATAGTATTCTTTTTACGAATCCATAGGTTAATGACCTTACAAGTGAAACCAAACATCTTCAAGGCACCAGCTACACCAATGTTAGAACCCTTGTATCTATTGTAGCCAGGTAGGTTATCCAAGGCATACTTGATAACTCCATAAACCTCTTCATCGTCTTTAACTTCCCAACCAACATTACTAAACAAAGTATTGACTTCTTGAATGGCTTTCTTGTCAAAAGGAAATTCATTAGCATATTGGTTTTCGTAATGCATTAATAATTTTGTTTCAATCTTATCAATGTCATTAAAGTTACCAATACGAGCAATCTTTTCAAGGGCAGAAATGTTTCTGTTCTTGTCTAATGACAAATACATTGTGTTAGCGAATAGTTGGAAAAATTCAATGAAATCATTGAAATCAGTGTTTCTTAAATAGCTAGGAACGAATCGCAACAAATCGTATTTGCGACCACCATCTTCATAAATCCACGGGCCGTTCTTAGCAGTATTGTAAGTTCTTTCTTTGATTATTGTGTCAATCTTTTTGTTACCTGTTTCTACCCAAGCAGCTACTTCAACATATCCATATTGTGTGAACTTGAATACATTGAATCCTCTACAACCAGTAAGAACATTGTAGCAACCAATCAACTTAGAATTGTCTTGCCATTCAATGCCATCAGGATAAGGTGGATAAGTTGATGTGTCAATTTGACCAATAGAAACACCAGTCAATTCAGCTTCTACAGGGAATCGCCATAAGAACTTATTCATATCTTGGGCATTGACCGATACTTTACCTTCAATGTTATCATTGACAAAGTAATTGGATGGTTCAGGATTAAAGAATGTGATGTTGACTGGAACCATATTGTCAATATCGTCGGTATCAATAGTCCAAAATTCTTTCTTGTCATAATAGATTGACTTGTTACCAGCCAAGTCATATACTTCAAGAATCAATCTACCAACAGCACGGTGTGGCTCGTGTGGAAAACCTTCATCATCTTTTCCACCTTCAAGATAAAGAATCCAATCACCAATAGTATTAACACCAGTTGGTATTTGGTTTAAGAAAATTGCCTTATTTAAATCACCATAA
>JAGCEE010000075.1 GCA_017650795.1 Clostridia bacterium
AAGATACTATAATAAAATGAACATACTCAATCCATATAGAGTAAAAAATCAAGCGGTTCCATTGTTTATTGAATATGATGGCGACATTATTATGAAAGACCCTGGAACAGTAATGAATAAGTATTTCCTAGATTTGGGTAAAAATAATAAATAAATTAACAGGAGCAACATTTTGGATTATCAAAAGATTTACAATAAAATAATCCAACTTGGGCAACAAAACTATTGGCATAGAGAAAAGTATTTTGAAAAACACCACATTATCCCTAGATGTGAAGGTGGTTCAAACAAGAAAACCAATTTAGTAGATTTGCCAATGAAAGCACACCATTTGGCTCACTTGTGCTTAATTAAGACTGGTAGATGTTTGAAGTACTGTTATTTTAATTTCTCTATAAAAGAATATGTAAATGCGAAAATGCTAGAGAAAAAGAAGAAACACTTATTGCTTCCTGAAGACATTGACACAGTTGACGAGGTGAATGAATACAGATATGAAGGTGAGTGTTGAATACATTGTAATTGGGCGAGAAAAGAAATATCCCGATGTTGCGGGTGAAGTCTATGTTCCTGATAATTGGTCTGATGAACAAATCAAGAAATGGTTTGAAGAAAGACACCATAATTTAGGTGGAAAAGGCGTTATAGTTGTCAATGTTGAACATCTATAAGTTCAATTACAAACAAATTTTAAAACCAGGGTGAAATAATCCCTGGTTTTTCATATATACATAAAATTTGTGAGGGTATTTTTATGCTAGACAATGTAAAATTAACAACAGTAGAAGAAATTAACGAACAATTAAAACATGAGCTGACACCATTCTTGTTTAAAGAATACACAGATGATATTAAAGCTGGTATCAATCAGGTATTCATTGATGTTGGTGAACGAGCCAAACCACAGTCATTAGTTTTGGAAGATGTTCAGTATTTTGACCACGATGTTAAAATTGAATATGAGTGCCAAAACAAACATTATACTATGATTTTAAGAAGAGGTTTATAAGTGAAAATAGCAGGTCAGGATTTATCAATCAGCAGCAGTCGGAATTATCGTTGAAACATTAGACGATAAAACTATGGATGTATTAGACGTTCAGTATTATGGTTTTACTTCTAAAAAGAGAGATGAACAAAATAACATTCTTTATTACAACAATAAAACATTCAATAGTGATTATGCCAAATATAACTGGATGAAATCCCAAATCCTAGAATGGACTAAAGATTGTGAATATATTGCTACTGAAGATTATGCTTATGGTAAGAGCGGTGCTTTAGGACAGATTTTCTCATTGGCAGAATTTGAAGGCAATATCAAATTATCAGAAGTAGAACGCGGTCAAAAAATGCGTTTATATTCTGTAAACTCAAACAAGAAGTTCTTTAGTGGATATGGATTGAGTGATAAAATCGGTATGCGAGATGCGTTTGATAATTGGTTGGGAATTAAGCCAGATTTATCTAGTTTACCAGAGGTTGATAATGGTAAGGGAGTAGGCCCGACGAGTGATATTATAGACGCATTTGCTTTGTGTGAATGTTTACGAATGGAACTCAAATTAAGAGCCGGTTTAGTCCAATTACATTTGTTGCCTAAACATCAGATTGAAGTTTACAATGTAATTACCAAAGAACACCCACAAGGTTTGTTGGTTGCCCCATTTATTACCAAGTAATCGTCAGGAAACGCACGTTCCTGTGTCAGTTATTTGAAAATAGTATGGTTATAGCATTGTCCCAGGTATTGACGTACCTGGGCAGTACTTGTAATGTAAATAAAAATTATAAATACTATATGAAAATACA
>JAGCEE010000076.1 GCA_017650795.1 Clostridia bacterium
CACATATTCTTGTGTTATTCTTTCGTTTCTAAAAAAAACACCAAAACAATTTTTAGTTTTGGTATTTTTTAATTTTTAATTTCTAACTGCCAATTTTTTTAAAAGTTCGGCTATTGCTATTTCATTTGTTGCTGTATTAAAACCCACATCTTTTGCATCAGCCAAACATTCATAAGAATCAAAATGCATAGTGATTACTTGTTTTCTTTGCTTTTGGTTAAAAATGTCTGATAGTTCTTTTACAGAAACATGAACTCTACCATCATATTCTTGATTTGTGCAATCAGTATAAACTAAATCGTTTTCTTTTAGTTTTTTTGCAATAGACTTTAAATATGATTTATCATTATTATCGCCCGTGTAATAAATTGTTTGATTTTTAAAATATAATTCAACAGCATAACTGGTAAGTTTGCTTGAATGCTTAATTTCGACCAATTCCACCTTAATTAAATCTGGCAAAACATCTTCAAGCATATCGGCATAAGTATATTCATAATCCCCCTCAACCACTGCTTGAAGTTCTAAAAATTTTGTTATATTTTGCTCCTGAGTTTCATTTGAATCATCATTTGTAAGAATGATATTTGGAACAATATCACAAAAAATATTTAAGTATTCTATTAACGTTGCGAGACTGCCCACATGGTCTGAGTGTAAATGAGTAATTGCAATATATACATTTTTAACACCTTCTAGTAAATTAAGTTTTTTTATTTGAGAGAACACAGTTTCTCCACAATCAATTAAAAGTAGTGTATCGTTATTCTTTATATATGCGCTTGTGTTTAATAACTCTGTATTAAAAGCGCTTCCTGTTCCTATAAATTTTAGCATTTTAGTTCTCCTTGAATTTTTTTCTAATAAGATTTTTTTCTTTTCCATTTGCGCTTGGTTGATAATAAACTCTATCTTTTAGTGCATTTGGCAAATATTGTTGTTTAACATAACCACCATAGTTATGTGGATATTTGTAATTACCTTTTTCGCCATTTATGCTTGGGTGGTTTTTTAAATGATTTGGCACATCATCATCTTTTATATACTCTGCATCTTCCCTTGCCTTATTCATAGCAACAACTACCGAATTGGATTTTTCGGCTTCGCAAGTATAGATAATTGCATGGCTTAATGGAATCAAACCTTCCGGTGCACCCATTTTTTCTACTGCATACATTGCAGATGTTGCAAGTAGCATTGCGTTGCTATCTGCCATACCAATATCTTCGCTAGAATGTGCAACCAACCTTCTTGCAATAAGCATTGGGTCACAACCTGCAAGAATTAACCTTTGACTATAATATAATGCAGCATCGGTATCGCTTCCCCTAAGGCTTTTACAAAAAGCACTGAGCATATCATAATACTGTGTTTCATCGATGCTAAATGCTTTTTTTTGTATTGATTGCTCGGCAACAGTTAAGTTTATTACAATTTTGCCATCAGCATTTTTGGGCGTGGTATTAACAGCAAGCTCTAAACTATTTAGTGCCATTCTAACATCACCAGAACTAGCCCATGCAAAGTGCTTTAATGCATCATCAGAAACAACAAGAGGCATATTGCCAAGACCCTTTTGTTTGTCGCCTATTGCCCTTTTTAAACATTCAATTACATCTTCACTAGATAATGGTTTAAATTCAAATACTCTGCATCTAGAAACTATTGCCCTGGTCATGCTTGTAAATGGATTTTCGGTTGTTGAACCAATAAAAATTATGCTTCCGTCTTCTATTGCAGAAAGCACCGAATCGCTTTGTGCCTTGCTCCATCTATGACATTCGTCCAAAAGCAGATATGTTTGTGTTCCGTACTGAAGTTTATTCTTTTTTGCCTCGGCAATTATTTCTTTTGCATCACCCACACCACTAGAAACAGCATTTAGTTTTCTAAAATTACCATTCAAGTTTTTTGCAATTATGTTTGCAAGGGTTGTTTTTCCTGTTCCTGGTGGGCCATAAAAAATACAGCTCCCAACCTCGCCTGCCATAATGGCACGCCAAAGAAGCATATTTTGCCCAACAATATGTTTTTGTCCAACAAATTCGGACAACAAATTTGGCCTCATTCTTTCTGCCAAAGGTACTTTATTTTCCACGAATTAAATTATACAACAAATAAGCAAAAATTTCAAGGAATTTAATAAAACTAATCACACACAAATGGATATTGTATTAAAAAAACAAAATGGACTCAGTTATTTCTCATATTACTATGATTTAAACTGAATCCAAATTGGTGCTGATGGCCGGACTCGAACCGGCACGGTATTGCTACCGAGGGATTTTAAGTCCCTTGCGTCTACCTATTCCGCCACATCAGCAAATGGAGGTACCTCCCAGACTCGAACTGGGGATAAGGGTTTTGCAGACCCTGGCCTTACCACTTGGCGAAGGTACCAATTAAAGTCCTAAGTACAATAGCATAATATACTCATAATTGTCAACAGTTTTATAAAATTAGTTTAATTTATCAAATAAAAAATTATAAAAAAACAGTTGACATATACCACTAATATATGTATACTTACAGAGTAATTTTTGTGCGGGAGTGGCTCAGTGGTAGAGCGTTGCCTTGCCAAGGCAAATGTCGCGAGTTCGAATCTCGTCTTCCGCTCCACTAGTTTAGACCTTTTAAGGTCTTTTTTTATACACATGCAGTAAGCGACATTTGCCGTTAGTTTGGGATCCACTAAAAATGCCAGCCGTTATGGCGCATTTTTTGGGGAGAGGAAAAGCCGTGCGTAAATGCGATATAAATTTGCCTTTGCAAATTTTGAGCAAAAAGCATATGCTTTGACGAAGTCGCGAGTTCGAGCCTCGTCTTCCGCTCCACTAGTTTAGACCCTTTATGGTCTTTTTTTATAATACAAAAAAAGATTTTTAAAAAAGATATTGCAACTTGTATTATATTATGATGTTATTGTGGTCCAATTATGGAGGTGTTAAAATGAGAAATGAATATAAATCAGGATTAGAATATGATTATGAAGTAAAAATATATAGAGACTTGCTTCAAATGAATGGTCAGTTTGGTATAAAGGAAGTTTATGAATTAGCTTTTAAATACTGTCCTGAAGATTTTCCAGAAACAAGAAAAAAAGAAATTGGTTTAGAAGTACTTGATTTTGGCCGAGAGATTGATATGATACGTTGTGTTGATTATGATGATTGGAGGTTCGTTTCTGTATTAACATTAGAGGATTGTATTACAAGATAATAAGCACAAATACTTTTTACATTTTAAACATTTTTATATTA
>JAGCEE010000008.1 GCA_017650795.1 Clostridia bacterium
TCTAGGTGAAGCAAAGAATCTTCTTAATTTATCATCACCTGTAATTGCTTCAGGACTTGAAACCAAATCAAAAGAAATGCTATAAAGATTAGCACCGTCATACTTCACTTTAACATTCTTTACCCATCTATCTTGTGGGTCAAGTATTTGTGATTTAGGAACAGGTTGTGTAGAATTAGCATAAGTATCAGGGAAATATGTACCTTCATAGTTACAAGTTTCATCTTGATAGAAATTGTCTTTTAATGCCCTTACATATTCATAAAGGACAATGTTATCACCGTCACATTGTTCATCTTCTCTAGCACAATCTAATTTTATAGCAAAGTGTTTGAAATCCAATCCAGATTTATCTTGAAATTGGAACTCAAAATGTCTTACACTATCTTCTGCAATCTTGTAAATTTTTTCATCATCTTCACCATCTTCCACATTATAGACGGGTGAAAAAATAACATTGTCAGTTTCATCGTCAGTAACGAATTTTGGTGGGAATGGGTCAACAGTAACATTACCAACTTCAGATGTTACAGTAACCAAAGATGAATATGGTCTTAAATATCTTGTTTGACCGCTGAATTTACCATACCAAGTACCATCAAGATGGTTCTTTGGGTTACCATCCAAATCATCATCACCAATATTCAAAGTATATGGGTTAGCACCACTTTCTTCATCAGGTGCGAAAGTCCAAGTCTTTTCACGATTCTTGTCATAGATTATAGGACTAAGGAATACAGTACCTTCTTTGTCTGGGTTATCTACATCCCATTCATATTTCCAAGTAGTATCTTGTCTGCGAACCGTTGTATTATAAATTGTTTCGGTATGCTTAATCATTAATCCTCCCACATACTGAGAGTATCAAAACTTCTTTTATCCAAAGATGTAAATTTGATAATCGGCCAATCCTTTTCACATTGTTTAGCATAAGAAGAAACTATGAATATTCTTTTAATAATTGGTTTCTTTACAGTGATTATAGTTTCTCGTTTACTATTGTTTGTTATGTGAAGCATAAGTTCAGGTCTATACTTTGTTAGTTTTTGACAAAGTATATTTGACAAAGCCTTTGTAGCTAATTGTAATTCACTTTCATTACAACATTCAATAAAGCCATACAAGTCTGAGGTCAATAGGACTTTTGCCTTGAAATTATCCCAATCCATAATAAGTTTTTCCTTATCTTCACCAATAATGGCGATAAACTTTTCTTCACACCAGTTCATAATGTTTTGTCTATTCCAAAGGTATTTCTTGATTATGCTTTCTTTGGCTGCCTTCAATTCACCACGGAATGTTTCCGAATAGGTTACAAAGTCAGTCCATTCCTTAGAATCTTCGCTTTGGATTACTTTATTGATAAATTCTTCGTAATATCGTGTACCCTCAATCTGGATTATACAATCACCCTTTTCAAATGGGTTATTTCCATTTTGATACATTTGTTCTGGGTTAATGGTACATTGATAGGATTCAGCCGTAGCTATGTCTTTCAATGTTTGAACAAGGACTGAATATGAACATTGAACATAGCCGGTGAATACACTTTTAGACAATACCCCCTCCAATTCTTTCTTTGTAAGGGGCAAAGTGGTTTTTTGAATATTGAAAATTTCCTGATAGCTTAACATAATACTATATTTATAAACCCCTTTGTAAATTATATTTTACATTAAATTGGTTGACCATTAAGTTCATTTTGCTATATTTACAGTAAACAAAGAGGTAACTTATGGTAGAAATTATCAATATAACTATTATCAACAAAATACCGGATTTTAAAACAATTTCGGATATTTGTAAAATCATTATCAAAAATTCAGATACTCTTCGTAATGTTGCAGTGAATACCATTCGCGGTTTGTTGGGTGACCAAGAATTTTTGATTAATGGTTGCCTAGACCAGAAAAAGACAACAAATTTGCCTGATGATGTAATTAAGGCAAATGATATGCTTTGGAATGATTTTGGTAAGAAACTTGATGATATTTGGTTGTCTTGTTGGCCGAAGATGGAAGAAATTTGTAAAGAATTTAATTCAATTTTCAATGATGAACGAATTACACTTAAAAAGATTATTAAAGGAAATGATTTTGCACTTGGTACAGCTATGGGTATGGGTCATACCAAGGAAATAATTGAATGTCTTGTTAAGGTACAGAATATTATTGAACAAACTTTAAAGAAATATGATGAATTGGCAA
>JAGCEE010000077.1 GCA_017650795.1 Clostridia bacterium
ACATTATATCTTTTAACGATGGATTTAACCGACTTAAAGCCAATTTATAAACCAATCTTAGATGAGGATGTTGAGGTTCTAAAAAAAATATACAAATCTGCAAATAAAAATAGCGATGTAATAAAACTAGACTTAACCGAAATGTACAAAAAAGAGTTTAAAAACTCACCAAGCAATGAAAACTTTTATACACCATACACGTTTTTAAGACTATTTGCCGACAAAATAGATGAATTGCCAGACAAAATCATTTATTTAGATACCGATGTTATGGCAAATGGAAATATTAAAGAGCTATATGAAATAAATATAGATAACTACGAAATTGGTGCAGTAAGAGATTTTTATGGAAAAGTATTTTTGGGCCCAAGGTACTGCAATGCGGGTGTGTTGCTATTAAATATGAAAAAACTAAGAGAAACAAAAATGTTAAATAGCGCTATGCACCTTTGTGCAACCAAAAAACTTTTTTTAAATGACCAAACTGCAATCCATGTTAGTACAAAATTAAAGAAAATACTGCCAGCAAAATATAACGAGCAACACAAGATGAAAAAAGATACAGTAATAAGGCATTTCTCCATGACACTAAAATTCTTTCCAAGATTTAAAAAACAAAATATAAAACCTTGGAATGTGGAGGAATTACATAAGGTTCTTAAATGCCACGATTTTGATGACGAAATAGAAAAATGGCAACAAATAAAAAATAAAAAAAATTAAGGAGATTTTTATGAATACAAACGAAAAACCAATAATACCAATATTTTTTGCAACAGACGACAACTATATTCCATTTTTGGCAGTTGCAATCAAGTCGCTTTTAGATAATGCGTCAAAGGAATATTTTTATAATATTCACATATTAAACACTGGAATAAACCCAGAAAACCAAAAAAGAATACACGAGCTTGAAACAAGCAATTCAAAAATATATTTTAAGGATTTAACCGAAAATGTAATAAGAATTAGAGATAGATTGGATGCAACTTTAAGAGATTATTACACCGAATCAATCTTTTATAGAATTTTTATTGCATCTCTTTATCCAGAGTACAAAAAAGCAATATATCTTGACGGCGACATCGTTGTCGTTGATGACATATCAAAAATGTATAACATAGATTTGGAAGGAAACATATTTGGTGTAATTACAGATGATGTAATTAACACAACACCACAATTTGTTGTATATGCAAAAGATGGCGTTGGTGTAGAAAACTATTTTAATTCTGGTGTTTTGCTTATGGATTTGGACGAGTACAGAAAAGCAAGAGTTCAAGAAAGATTTGTTTACTTATTGGTTAAATATAATTTTGAAACAGCAGCACCAGACCAAGATTATTTAAACGTTTTGTGTAAAGATAGGGTTAAGTTTTTAGACAAGGGTTGGGACAGAATGCCAATAGGCGACTTTGACGGCGAATTGCATATAATACATTATAATAATTTTAAAAAGCCATGGTATTATGACGATGTTATGTATGGTGACATATTTTGGGACTATGCAAAAAGAACAAGTTATTATAATGAAATAAAAAAAATAAGAGAAAACTTTACCGAGCAGGAGGCTGCAAAACGATTGGAGGGTGTTGGCAAATTGGTTGAACAAACCATAAGAATTATAAATGATCCTAAAAACTTTTGCAGGGTGCTTAAAGGCAAAAAATTTTAAAATGCATAAAAAAATAATAAAA
>JAGCEE010000078.1 GCA_017650795.1 Clostridia bacterium
CAGGGGTGATATGGGTGTGGAAATACCCATGGAAAGACTCCCTCAAATACAAAAAATAATTATAAAAAAATGTTTGCAGGCAGGAAAAACAGTTATTACGGCAACAGAAATGCTAGAGAGCATGATAAAAAACCCCCGTCCAACAAGGGCAGAAGTTAGCGATGTAGCCAATGCTGTTTATGATGGTTCTAGCGCAATAATGTTATCTGGCGAAACGGCGATGGGTAAATACCCCGTAGAAGCAGTTGCAACAATGTCAAAAATTGCCATACAAACAGAAAATGATATAGATTATACAAAAAGATTTGAAGCAAAATCATCAATAAAAGATAATGAACTAGATGCCGTATGTAGAAGTGCCGTAAGGCTTTCAATAGATACCGGCTCAAAAATGCTATTTGCATGTTCAAAAACAGGCAAAACAATAAAAAGCATATCAAGGTATCATGCCCCATGCGAGGTAATAGGTGCAACAACAGATAAAAAAGTATACTACAAGTTAGCCTTGTGCTTTGGAATTATTCCAGAGATGGTTGAGGATTACCCAACTCTATCAGATTTGTTTGAAGCAATTACACAAATTGCTAAGCAAAAATATAATCTAAAAAAAGGGAATAACATTGTAATAACAGGGGGTATTGGAAAGATGACAAATACAAACCTTGTAAAAGTTGAAAGAATATAACAAATGCTTGTTAAATACAAAAAACACCAACAAAACAAAATTGTTGATGTTTTTTTTTGCTATTATATAAATCAAAACGACTAGCTAGTTAGGTAAAATATTTACTAATCTAAAAATCTAGTTAAATTTTTTCTTCTTTCTTTTGCATCATTTTCACATTCTTTAAATAATGTTTGTGCCAACTCTGGATTAACCTTGTTTAATGCACTAAATCTTGATTCACCCAAAATAAAGTCCTTAAAACTAATGCTTGGCTCTTTTGAGTCTATTGTTAATGGTTTTTCAAGCGTAGGGTTAAATCTGTATAAGTTCCAATATCCACAAAGCACAGCTTTTTTCATTTCTTCGTTTGATTTTGACATATCAAATCCGTGGTTTATGCAAGGGGAGTATGCAATTATTAAACTTGGGCCATTATAACTTTCTGCCTCTTTAAATGCTTTTATTGCTTGCATAGAATCGGCACCAAGACTAATTGAAGCCACATAAGCATTTTTGTAAGACATTGCCATAAGCCCCAAATCTTTCTTTTTTGTATCTTTGCCTGAAAGGGCAAATTTTGCGGTTGCACCTTTTTGGGTGCTTTTTGATGCTTGGCCACCTGTATTTGAATAAACTTCACTATCAAGCACGAGTATATTTACATTTTCTTTTGACGCTAAAATATGATCAAGTCCACCATAACCAATATCATATGCCCAACCATCGCCACCAATTATCCAAATTGATTTTTTTGTAAAATAGTTGCTATTCGTGATAATACTATTTAACTTCTCGCTTTTTGGCTCATTTTTAAGTAGTTTTAACATTTGTTTGTATTCTTCATTATCCAAAGAGCCAGCATCTATAAACTTGTTAAGTTTTGTTTTTAACTCGTCGTTATTTGTAATACTTAAATAATCAATGCAAAGTTGTTTTAATAATTGTTTATTGTTATTTATCGCAAGGCTCATGCCATATCCATATTCGGCATTATCCTCAAATAGTGAGTTTGCCCAAGCAGGGCCACAGCCATCAGCGTCTTTTGAATAAGGACAAACAGGTGCATTGCCACCATAAATAGAAGAACAGCCAGTTGCATTTGCAATTATCATATTTTTGCCAAAAAGTTTGCTTGCAAGAGTAATGTATGGTGTTTCTCCACAGCCGGCACAAGCACCACTAAACTCAAAATATGATTTTTCAAATTGTAATCCTTTTGGAGTATGTGCAGGGAATGGTGAAGGACAAGATATAAGTTTTTCGAAGTAGTCATAATTTGTTTTTTCTTGCTCCAAAATATCGCTTGCATTTTTCATAACCAATGCTTTGTTTTTTGCAGGGCAAACATTTGAGCAAACGCCACACCCCGTACAATCAAGAGGACTTATTTGTAATTTATATTTTTTTCCTAAAACACCCATTGCATTTTGTGTTTTAAAGCCATCTGGTGTATTTTCTAAATCTTTTTCATCAATTAGTTTTGCTTTTATTACGCTATGAGGGCAAGAGACTGCGCACAAACCACACTGTATGCAGTTTTCACTCTGCCAGCATGGAAGTTTGCTTGCAACACCTCGTTTTAAAAATTTTGATGTATCGGTTGGTACAGAGCCATCGGCATTAAAACTAGACACAGGCAAATCATTTCCACAAAGGCTTTCTATTGGTTTAATAAACTTGTTGTAGTAGTTGTTATTTATGCCAAGCTCTGCATCTTTTTTATAGAAATCCTCACCAATTTCAACCATTTCTATTGCATCTTCTGTTTGATTGATTGCATCTATGTTCATATTTACGACGCTATCACCCTTTTTGCCATAGGTTTTTTTGATTGCCTCAATCATTTCTTCTTTTGCTAAGCTGTATTCAATTACATTGGAGAGCTTAAAGAATGCAGTTTGCATGATTATATTTATTTTTCCTCCAAGCCCTAAATCGTCTGCAATTTTTTGAGCATTTACAATATATAATTTGGCATTTTTATTTTTTAAATCCAAAACAAATTTTTCTGGCAAATATTTGCAAACTTCGCTTTTAGCTAGTGCAGTATTTAGCAATACAACGCCATTACTTTTTAATCCTTTTGTTAAATCATATCTTCCAACAAAACTAAAATTATGAATGGCAATAAAGTCGGCACTTTGTAGTAAGTACGGGCTTTGTATTGGTTCTTTTGATACACGAAGGTGGCTTGTAGTAAGGCTTCCGGACTTTTTGCTATCATATTCAAAATATCCTTGCACATAGTTGTCTGTTTCTTCGCCAATTATTTTAATAGTATTTTTATTCGCCGAAACGGTACCATCTGAGCCAAGCCCAAAAAATTTATATTCCAAACAATCTTCAACCAAATCAAAATTATTATTTGGTAGCGATAGGTTAGTCACATCATCATTTATTCCAACGCTAAAATGATCTAGTGGATTTTCGTTTTTTAAGTTATCAAAAACCGAAACAACATCGCTTGGTGTAAACTCTTTGCTACCAAGACCGTATCTTCCACCAACAATATTTATTTTTGCTTCACTTTTATAAGTTGCATAAATAACATCTTCGCAAAGTGGCTCGGCAGGAGAGGTGCTTTCTTTTGTTCTATCCAAAACGGCAATGTTTTTTGTTGTTTTGGGTAATTTGTCAATGAATGCGGTGTAGTTAAATGGTCTATAAAGCCTAACTCTAATAACACCAACTTTTTGCCCCAATTTTGCCAATTTTTTAACAGTTTTTATTACGGTTTCGCTGCCACTTCCCATTATAACAATAACACTTTGTGCATCTTCACAACCAAAGTATTCAAAAGGTTCATATTTTCTGCCGGTTATACTTTCTATTTTATTAAAAGCGTCAATAACATTGTCATATATTTTAGAGTAAGCCATATTGCAAGCCTCTCTATTTTGAAAGAATATATCTGGGTTTTGTGCTGTTCCTTTTTGAATAGGATTTAATGGATCAAGAGCTCTTGATTTAAACTCATTTAATTTGTCGTAAGGGTAAATTTTTTTAATATCTTCGTCATTTATACTTTGTATTTTTTGAATCTCGTGACTTGTTCTAAAACCATCAAAAAAATGAATAAATGGAACAGAGGATGTAAGAGTAGCAATATGGCTTGCAAGTGCCATGTCTTGACATTCTTGAACCGAAGACGAAGCGAGCATGGCAAATCCGGTTTGACGCACTGCCATTACATCACTATGGTCACCAAAAATAGATAATGCGTGTGTGGCAACTGCTCTTGCCGAAACATGAAATACGCAAGGTAGCAGTTCGCCTGCAATCTTGTACATATTAGGAATCATTAAAAGTAGACCTTGGCTTGCTGTAAAGGTTGTTGCAAGTGCACCACAAGTCAAACTGCCGTGTACAGCACCACTTGCTCCAGCCTCGGATTGCATTTCTTTAACAATCATTTTATTTCCAAATATGTTTGTTTTTCCATCATCGGCCATTTTGCTAACTTGTTCTGCCATAGTAGAAGATGGTGTTATTGGGTAAATTGCCGAAACCTCGGATAGTTTATATGCTATATTTGCTGTGGCAGTATTGCCATCAACCGAAATGGTTTTTGTGTTTTTAATGTCCATTTTTAACCTCTTAGTACAAAGTATATGCCAAATTATTTAATTTCACAAATTATTTGTTTGATTTGTTTTAAATAAATATTTAAATGTGATAAACTATAATCATGAACAAACAAAAAACACAAAAAATAGTAGTAATCACCGGTGCATCAAGTGGTATTGGTGAGCAGTTAAAAAAAATGTATAAGGAGCAGGGCGATATTGTAATAAATCTGTCGCTAGATGCAAGTGGCGATGATGATAATATTTGCCTTGATGTATCAAACGAGCAAGATGTTAAAGATGCTTTTAAATCCATATACGATAAGTACAAAAAAATAGATGTGCTTATTAACTGTGCGGGTTATGGAGTTTTTGGCGCAATAGAACTTTTACCAGAAGAAAAATGCAGAAAAATATTTGATGTAAACTTTTTTGGCACGCTTTGGTGCTGTCGTGAGGCATTAAAATATATGGATAAGGGTTCAAGAATAATAAATATTTCTTCGGCTTGCGCTATTTTTCCTTTGCCATTTAGGTCCATGTACTGCGCAAGTAAGTCTGCGGTAAGTATGATGTCTTTTGGGCTTGGAATGGAATTAAAAGATTCAGGAATCTCTGTGACCGCAATTTGCCCGGGCGATATAAAAACCAATTTTAGCAAAAATAGAGATATTACACTCACAACCAACCAAAGATACAAGGACAGAATAGAAAATTCTGCAAAGCAAATACAAATGCGAGAAGAAAAACGAATGGACAAAGTGCAGGCGAGTAAAAAAATATTTAAGATTTGCAATAAAAAGCATTTAAAACCAATGTATATTGTAGGTGGCTCATATAAACTGTTTAATTTTGGCAAAAGGCTAATATCACAAAATCAATTAAATAATTTATTAAATAAAAAATTTTAAGGAGAATAATATGAATATTTGGAAAGATTTAGACCCAAAAAGAATATCGCCAGACGATTTTATCGCTTGCATAGAAATAGAGCAGGGTAGCAAAAATAAGTATGAATTAGATAAGGAGACAGGGCTAATAATACTAGATAGGGTATTATTTACAAGTACGCATTACCCAATGAATTATGGATTCATTCCACTAACTTACTCGGAGGATAACGACCCTCTTGATGTATTTGTTTTATGCAGTCAGCCAATAGAAAAAATGAGCATTGTTAGGTGCTATCCAATAGGAATAATCACAATGC
>JAGCEE010000079.1 GCA_017650795.1 Clostridia bacterium
TATATTACAGTATATAATAAAACAAGATGTTTTTTTCTTTTACTTTTTATTAGCAAGGGCTCTAAATTTATTACTTTTGAGTGGTTTCCGGTGGTTGTCCACTCAAAAAAATAGCCCTTCGCACAAGTGCTAGGCTATGTACCAGAGTAATCTATGCTACTCTGTCTGGTTGGAATGAGTGGACTCTTGTGCAGTGCAACGCACAAACCTGCCAGTATCGACCCCGTAGGATTGGGCCGACTCCGACCCCTACTTAAATCAATTTTTTGACAAAAAAGAAAACTTTAAAGCATCTATTACCTTTTTAAAGCAAAAATTGCAAGCAAGTGAGTTTATTGTTTATGAGGATAATGCCGACTTATTTAAAAATGAAAATGCTACTATTGCGGACATAATTAAAGATAAAAATTTTAATATTGTTGGTTATTTAATAAAATAAAAAAATCACATATTTATTTGCATGGCTTACAGTGCACACAAAAAACACATTTTGTTGTTATGGTCACAACTAAAATGTGCTTTTTTAAGTACGCAAGAAATAATAAGTGCAAGGCGATTGTTTTTCTTCTTACTAATTATTATCTTTCTGAAGTTTTGTCATACCCTACTGGATAGCGGTAAATAAGTTGCATGGCACTACGCTCAAAACCCCGATTCTCATAAGTGGGCTCTGATTTTTGAGTATTAATAAAATCAAGATATTCGGATTCACTAAATGTAATTTGCTCTTTGGTATCATTAAGCATCTGAATTGAATATGCCCTATCTTGATTAAATATATACTCGTCACTTCCATCCTCTGCTGTTATTTTTTCAGCATAGTCTACAAGTTGTTTAATAATAAATTTATATTTACATACATAATAGCCATTTTCTGGTTGCTCCTTATCTTCGACATATATATAGCCATAATAATAACAAGACGAATTATATCTCTTATTAAAGTATATGCCAGATATAGTAACTTTATTATCTTTCTTTCTTAAATAAGATAGTACGTCGTGAACATTTTCTTGATATGTTTTTTCGTTTGTGCTAGCAGGCGTGGTTTTTGATATTTCTTCAATTATTTCATTTACCATTGCTTTATCAGAATTTTTTAAGTAGTTATAGTCGTTACTAAACTTGTATGTGCCATCGTCTTGCTTTTCTATTTGAATAGATAGCCCTTCCAAACTTTCATAAGTGCTTTCATCAATATCGTATGTTACTTCGGCATATGTTTCCTGACCACCTATTTCTGTTCTTCCGTTAAGCTTTACCACCGGGCTTTCATTTTCATATGTGTACATTGCATAGTCATATTTAAAATTGTCATACTTTGTGTTGTTTACTATATTGTAATTAAGTGTATATAGTTCTTCTTTTGGGTTTATGCTGCCTGTGTCAACAGGAACAACATCTGATGTGGTAATATCGTTTTTTGAACTTGCTGGTTTTGATGAGTTATTTTTAATACAACTTGTTAGTGAAACACCACCACCAAACAAAATGCCTGCTATTAAAACAGAGGACATTGCCGCCCTAAAACCTTGTTTTATTGTTGCTTTAAAACTTCTTTTCATATTAATCTCCATTTTTACAAGATTAGTTTATCATTATACACCACTTTTTGTCAACACACAAAAAATAGCCCTTCGCACAAGTGCCAGGCTATGTACCAGAGTAATCTATGCCACTCTGTCTGGTTGGAATGAGTGGACTCGGTGCAGTGCAAAAAGCACAAACCTGCCAGTGTCGACCCCGTAGGATTGGGCCGACTCCGACCCCCACTTAAATCAATTTTTTGACAAAAATTGATGCGAAAATGCACGGCATTTTCTAACAGGAACACCCTGATGTGCGTTGAATTATCAACGCACGCATTGCCTTATGCAATGCAAGGTGGGAGCCGGTGGTTGTCCACTCTAAAAAAAATAGCCCTTCGCACAAGTGCTAGGCTATGTACCAGAGTAATCTATGCTACTCTGTCTGGTTGGAATGAGTGGACTCGAACCACCGACCCCCACCTTATCAGGGTGGTGCTCTAACCAGCTGAGCTACATTCCATCGGCTTGTTTTATTAAATAGTTTGTCGCTATTTGGTGGGGACCCCACCTTAGAAGAACCTGTTCGCTCCGCTCCAGAACCTTGCGAAAATGTTTTCACATTTTCTAACAGGGTGGTGCTCTAACCAGCTGAGCTACATTCCATCACGTGACAACATTAAGCATTATACACATCAGGTGCTATGTTGTCAATGTTTTTTTATTTTTTTTATTTGGTTAAATAATACCCCATTTTGATTACTTAAAAAACATGTGTATATTTTTACATTTCTCTTGTTGCACATAACTCACAAACACATATTTTGCTAGCAATGTCATAGCCAAGAGCAAGCCTTGAATCACGTATTTTTACAATTATTCCTTGCTTAGTTCTGCTCAAAATAGTTAAAGGAGTTCCGTTTGTAAACCCCAATTCTATAATATGCTTTATTAACTCGTCGCCACCAATTATTTTGCCAACTATGTATTCTTTATTTGCATCGCCATCCGAAAGAAAAATCTTTTTCATAAAACCCTTTTTTAACCATTATTCGTTTGCCAAGAAATAAGCAAAATTATGGATTGTCAAAAAATACATACATATGAGCAAGCTGACCTATACACATAATAATATTATAATATGTTTCTATTAAACTTGCATCGGATTTGATTTGTGAAAACAACTCACCCGATATAACATTAAAACCATAATGCTTTATTACCGCCGCAATACAGTTTTTAACATCAATAGACTTTAACTCATAAATTTGCGACATATATTTTAATGTCATTTTGTGGTCAGAAAAATACAATGCTCCATTTTTTTCGGTTAAATATATAGTAATTGGATTATGTGCATTTATCCTTGCTCCGGTATCGATTTCAAATTCGCTATCAGATACTTTTTTTACTTTTGCCAATTTGCCAAGTTGATTGGCCAACACGTTTATATCCATCCGTCCCCCTATATTTTTACATTCTATCACATTATTTTTAATTTTTCAAACATTTTAAATGCTTTGCTTTAAACCAATTTTTTTTAATTAAAACATATATTTTTAATAAAATGTAGACATTTTTTTAGATTTTTTTAAATTTAATCATATATTAACTTTAATTTTTCGTTTGCGTGTAATAAAAACTCTTTAAGCATAGTAAATCTTTGTACAGTGTATGAATTAGCAACCATTCGTCTTAAATTCTTTCTGCTACCAACCAACACGACCATATTTTTTGCTCTTGTGACAGCTGTGTAAATTAAATTTCTTGTTAGTATTAAACTTGGTCCACTTATTATTGGAATAACAACCACATCAAACTCGCTTCCCTGGCTTTTATGAATTGTTATAGCATATGCAAGAGTCAACTCCGATAAATCTGTTCTTGTATATACACATTCTCTGCCGTCCTCAAACCAAATAGTCGTTTCGCCAGACGAATAATTTATTTTATGAATATATCCTATATCGCCGTTAAAAACACCGCATCCCTCTTCCAAAACATTTCCATTTTGCTTTGTCCAAATTAAATCGTAGTTATTAACAGTCTGCATTACCTTATCGCCCTCACGCAGAGTATATTTACCAAGCACGATTTCTTGTTTTTTCATTGATGCTGGATTTATTTTTGCCTGCAACTGCTCATTTAATGATTCAACACCACTTACGCCAGCCTTTAAGGGCGCCAAAACTTGGATTTTTATTGGTTCGGTTTTTGAAAAATTAGGTATTCGTCTTACAACCATATCAATAACCGTTTCTTTTATTGCTTCGCCATCCTCTTTTGCCTCAAAGAAAAAGTCATTAGAACTATTGTCTATTAACGGCATTTCGCCATTATTTATTGCATGTGCATTTAAAACAATTAAGCTTTTTTCACTTTGTCTAAATATTTTTGTTAAATATGACACAGAAAATAGCTCACTTTTTAAAATATCGTCCAAAACATTGCCTGCACCAACGCTTGGAAGTTGGTCTTTATCACCAACAAGTATTAGTTTGCACCCCTTTTTGATTGCTTTTAATAGATTGCTCATCAACGAAACATCAACCATAGATACTTCGTCAACAATTATCGCATCAGCATCCAATGGATTAGATTCATTATAAGCATAATACACATGGTCACCCCTAAGAGTCACGTTTAACCCACGATGAATTGTTTTTGCCTCGCGTGATGTGCTTTCAGACAACCTCTTGCTTGCCCTTCCAGTTGGTGCCATCAATAAAACCTTTTTCCCATGTTGTTCTAATATATTTATTATGCATTTTATAATAGTTGTCTTGCCTGTTCCCGGCCCACCAGTTATAACACTAACCCCACACCTTATTGAGTTTTCAATAGCCGCTTTTTGTTGCAAATCAAACTTAATTTTATTTATCTGCTCAAATAATGTTATTTCATCACCAACGTTAGCGCCATCATTTACTGATGTAATATTTAACAGCGCCAACTTTTGCGCCACCGAGTTTTCGGTAAAATAATGCGATGTTGTCATAACAATCTCAATGCCAGCATCATTCCTAAAACATGAAAAAGTTTTATCGTTTCCAAGTCCATCTAATATTATAAGAAACTTTTCTTTATAGTTATTCAAATCTAAGCCAAGCAATTTTGCATTCGCCTTTAATAACATATCTTTATATAAAAAAGTATTGCCGAGCTTTTCTGAGTTTTCCTCCATGGTGTGAATGAATCCGGCCCTTATTCTAAAATCGGAATCTTTTTGTATTCCCATACTAACAGCAATTCTATCTGCTGTTAAAAAACCAATTCCTTTTACATCTTCAACCAACCTATAAGGGTTTTGTTTTAATAGTTCAATGGTTTTATCATTATAAGTGTTATAAATCTTTATTGCCATGTTGATCGAAATGTTGTATTTTTGCAAAAACATTATTGAGTTTTGCATTTTCTTTATTTCATTAAATGAATCATGAATGCCTAATGCCTTATTTTTGCTTATTCCTCTAACAAGGGCCAATTTTTCAGGCGAAAATTCGACAATTTCTAATGCGCTACTTTTAAATTTGTCAACAATAAGTTCAGCAGTGACTGGCCCGACGCCTTTGATTAAACCACTAGATAAGTATTTTTTAATACCATCTAACGAAACAGGATTTGTAATTTCGGCATCGAAAAATGCAAACTGCTCGCCATATTTGGTATTTGTGTAATCGCCATATACTTTTACACACTCGCCAACATGAATATCAGGCAACTTACCAGTTATGGTCACATAATTTATACATTTATCTTCCATGTAAGAAAGAACAGCAACCGTGTATCCATTGTCGTCATTTTTAAATATTATTTCTTCTATTGTGCCCGTTAATTCCATTTGTTTTAATTATACTATAACTTACACTATAAATCAAAACATTTGTTTAAAAAAGTATAATACAGCAAAAATGTTTCACATGAAACAATTTAAAAACACAATATTATTAAAAACTATATACTTTTTTATGCACTTGTGGTAAAATATGCTCGGAGGTAAGAAATTTGGGAAAAATTATGTCTATCGCTAACCAAAAAGGAGGGGTTGGTAAAACAACAACATGTGTAAATTTAGCTGCATATCTATCTATTCTAGGCCACAAAACACTACTTATTGATTTAGATCCACAAGGCAATGCGAGCAGCGGACTCGGAATAGAAAAAGGAAAGGGCACAAAAACAATATATAACGTATTGTCAAAAACCAATATTATAGCCGAAGTTATACAAAAAACCGATATAGAAAACCTAAGCGTTGTTCCTGCAACCGTAGATTTGGCAGGCGCAGAAATAGAATTAGCACAAATGAACTCAAGAGAAAATTTATTATCAAACATTTTAAGTACAATCGTAAAAGAATATGATTTTATTCTTATTGATTGCCCACCATCTCTAGGATTACTTACGGTAAACGCACTCACAGCATCAAATTCGGTTTTAATTCCAATTCAATGCGAGTTTTATGCACTTGAAGGCTTAACACAACTAATGAATACAATAAGGTTAATCAAGCACCACCTTAATCCAACCCTAGATATTGAAGGCGTTGTGCTCACAATGAAAGATAATCGCTCCAATTTGGTACAAGAAGTCAGCGCAGAAATAAAAAAATTTTTTGGAAACAGGGTTTTTGATTCAACAATTCCAAGAAATATACGACTAGCCGAAGCGCCTAGCCACGGAGAACCAATAGCGATTTACGACCCCTCATCTAAGGGCGCAACTTCTTATTTGGCACTGGCACAAGAATTATTAAAAAGAAATGGATACAAGATTGACGAAAGAGAAAAAAGAAATTTTAAAAGGAAGAAATAAATATGAGTATTAAAAAGAACGGACTAGGAAAAGGATTAGGGGCACTTATATCCGCTTATGACGATTTTAGCGAAGCGGTTGAATCAAATACTAATGGCGCAAACGAAATTAGTATTAAAAACCTTATTCCAAACCCAAATCAACCAAGAAAAAACTTTGACAACAATGCATTAAATGAATTAGCTAATTCTATAAAAATTCACGGAATTATACAGCCTCTTGTTGTAAATGACCAAAAAGATGGTACATATATGATAATTGCAGGTGAAAGAAGGTATCGTGCCAGCAAAATCGCCGGACTAGAAAGCGTACCATGTATTATAAAAGACTATTCAAGCAAGCAAATTAAAGAAATATCTATTATTGAAAACCTACAAAGAGAAGACTTAAACCCAATCGAGTCTGCAAGAGCAATAAGACAGCTCATGGATGAATATAATATGACACAAGAAGCCGTTTCTGAGAGAATTGGTGTTAGCCGGCCAAATATCGCAAACACATTAAGGCTTTTATCTCTTTGCCCAGACGTAATCAAACTGGTTGAAGACGGAAGACTATCAGCAGGCCATGCAAGATGCCTTGTTCCCGTACAAAATTATGACGCGCAACTAAAATATGCCATGTCTGCATGCGACAATAAGATGTCAGTAAGGGATTTGGAAAAAACAATCAGAAATTATCTAAACCCAAAATCAACCATTAGCAAAACTCCACCACAACAAAGCATGGAGTTAAAAGAACTAGTATGCGAAATGCAAAGAACATTCTCAACAAAAGTATCTGTTATTGGAAACGATAACAAGGGTAGAATTTATATAGACTATTATTCAAGAGATGATTTAGACAGAATTTCGGATATGATTTCACTTCTTAAAACAAAAAAACTCACACTTAAAGATTTAAGTGATTTTAACAAGAAAAACTGGTAAACAGTTTAACAATCCAAAACGACCGACCCATTGTTTCACATGAAACATTGAGTCGGTTTTTTGTTAAATGTTTGCCAAATATTGCCATGCGCTATGCAAAAAAAGAGGAATTACCACATCTGCATCTGTTGCCATTAAAGAAGTTTTGATTATCCCCAAACAATATCAAGGCAAGAAGCAATAAAATAGTTGTATTGTTTGCCAGATCAACGTCATTTGCAGATGCAAACACCCCGATTAGTATTAAAAGCAATATTTCGTTTGTGTTATTCATAATGTTTTACCTCCATTCGACACAAATCAATGTTTTATTACATTTTTAGTTTATTTAATGCTTGTTATAAACAAGGCACTTAACCTAAACTAAAAATAAACAACATTTATAAATGTGACATATTCATGGAATATATATGAAACCATCAGCAATATTGTTAAAGGAGGTAATACAAGTATGCCAAACTATATATTACTAAATAAAATAGAAGAGTCGGCAATTTACGACTATATGCCAACAAACAAAAGATTAAACGAAATGGCATCCTTTTTTCAAAATTTTTCAGACCCAACAAGGCTAAAAATTATATCAGCGCTTAGCATAAATGAGCTTTGTGTTAACGATTTGTCAAATATTTTAAACATAAATCAAACAACGATAAGCCATCAACTAAAATATTTGAGAAGCCAAAACATAGTCAAGGCAGAACAAGATGGAAAAATTAGAAAATACACATTGCAAAACAAGTTTATTAACGAGATAATGGATTATGCAGTAGAAAGTTTAAAAGATATTAAATTTTAATTTGATTTAGGCTTTGCCGAATAACAAATTTGTGCTATAATAATTAAGAGGTAAAAAAAAATGAAAGGTAAACTTATAGTTATTGAGGGCACAGACTGTTCCGGTAAAGAAACACAATCAAAAACGCTAGTAGAAAACTTAAACAATAGTGGAATTAAGGCAATTAGATTTGCATTCCCAGACTATGATTCTCCAACAGGAAAGATAATCGCTGGTCCATATTTGGGAAAAGAAGGATACTTACCACCACAATTTAGTGAGGGTTCTATAAATGTTGACCCATATTGTGCATGCCTTTTGTATGCAATGGACAGAAAATATAATATTAAAAAAATCGCAGACAAGTTAGACCAAGGATATGTTGTAGTTTTGGATAGATATGTAGAATCAAATATGGCATTTCAAGGGGCGAGGTTGACAGGCAACAAAAGAGAACACCTATTTACGTTTGTTGACAAATTAGAATACGAGATGCTAGACCTACCGAGACCAGACTTAACCATATTTTTGTATATGCCTGTATGGGCAACAAAAAAATTAAAAGCAAATAGGACAGAAAAACCAGATCAAAACGAAAGCAATGAGGACTACTTAAAACGAGCAGAAGAGGTTTATATTGAGCTTGCAAAAAAATATAATTGGACAACAATAAATTGCACCGAGAATGAAGATATATTAACTCCCGAAAAAATATCCGAAATAGTTAAATCAAAAATTTTCGATAAATTATAAAAATGAAATATAAAATTATTTTTTTATACTATTTAGAAAATATTAAAAATATTAAAAAAATGCACAAAAATATAATTGTTTGTGCATTTTTTGTTAAATATTCTGGTTTTTTTAATTATTTTTTGGTTTTCTTGCATTTCTATCAAAAATGGATTATTCAGTCCCAATTGCCTCTCTTACCCTTTTCAGACAATCTTTTGCAATCTCTCTGGCCTTTTTTGCACCATTTTTTAAAAGTTCATCAACCTCTTGTTTATGATTTTGATAATAAATAAATTTCTCTCTCATGGGTGCAATATAGCCATTCATTGTTTCGAATAATTCTTTTTTTGCATCTCCCCAGCCCATACCAAGCTGCAATCTTTTTTCAAAATCTTTTGCCTGCTCACTCGAAGCAAACATTTTGTATAGTTTATTTACTGTGCAATCAACATCTTTTGGCTCTCCCGGCAATCTACTGTCGGTGACAATTCTATTTATTGATTTTTTCAACTCATCTTCCGTGCCAAATAGTTTTATTGTGTTTTGATAACTTTTGCTCATCTTTCTTCCATCAAGTCCAACCAATAGTTGCTCTTCTTTTATGTATTCCTCCGGCAACACAAATACTTCGCCGTATTTTTTATTAAAATAATGAGCAATATCTCTAGCAATTTCTATATGTTGCTTTTGGTCCAACCCAACAGGAACGAGATTTGTATTAAATAAAAGTATGTCAGCGGCCATAAGTATTGGATAGTTGTATAATCCCATGTTTATTCCAAAATCCAAATCTTGACCATTTTGCTGATTGTTTTCTACAACAGCCTTGTATGCATGAGCACGGTTCATCAATCCTTTTGGTGTGACATTTGACAAAATCCAATTAAGCTCAAACACCTCCGGAATATCTGATTGTTTATAAAAAACAATCTTGTCTGGGTCTAGCCCACACGCAAGCCACGTGCACGCAATATCATACAAATATTCTTTCATTTCATTGGCGTTATTTAGCGTGGTTAAGGCATGGTAGTCGGCTATAAAATAAAAACATTCTAAATTTTGATTTTTGCTCATTTCTATCGCTGGCCTTATCATACCAAAATAATTACCAATGTGGGCATAGCCCGTTGGTTTTATTCCTGTTAAAACTCTTTTTCGTGGTCCAGGTACACAAACAACCATATTACAACCTCCAAATTAGTGCTATATTTATACAAGAAAACACTTGCATTCACTTTGTATTCTTGTATCCTTAAAAAAAACTCAAACCTTTTGTTTTGAGTTTTGGCAGGTGAGGCAGGACTTGAACCCGCAACAAACGGTTTTGGAGACCGTCGCTCTACCAATTGAACTACTCACCTAAAAGATGTATCCATTCTACAACGATGTCATTATTTTGTCAACAAATAATGTAATTGTTAATTTGACAATATTTGTTAGTTGCCAAAATTTAA
>JAGCEE010000080.1 GCA_017650795.1 Clostridia bacterium
GGACCTGGTTATTCCTGGCCAGAAGAATGGTGGAAAATGATTTAACTAAGGAGAATAAAAATGGATTCAAAACTCAAAAACCAAATTGACAATATCTTTAAGAAACATCCAGGAAATACAATTTGCCTAACATTGTATGGCAACATTGATTATGGTGACCGTGCCCGTGAGGAATGGTGGCCAGAACGAATTGAAGATTTTTCTAACGAATTAAAACTTGAACAGACCTATGGTGAAGTTCAAATGAATAAAATCAAGTTCGCCAATCTTGGTGTAGCTGATTCAGATATTACCGATGAAGACATTCAAGAAATTGGTAAACTTTGTATGGATATTTCCAAAATCATTAAATGGGACACGCATGACTTTGACGGTGAAGTAAACCAATATTGGAGTGGTCTTGTGGTAGTTACCAATGATTACAAGGTGCTTCGCATTACATCTACGGGTCATTGTGATGCCCTTTATCGTAATACCATTGGTGACCTTACAAAAATGGGTGACCAAGATGAAGAATCTGAAAAAATTGCTTTGGCTGAAATTGAGGAATCCGTCAAGGAAATTAAGGTAAAGCTAAAGAATGTTAAGTCCGACAAGGGCAAGGAAACGATAAAGAAGCTTATTGAAAGCATTAAGTAAATGATTAATGAAGACTATTGTAAAGATTCTAACATAGACAAAGACTGCATTGATATTTTCAATGAATCTTCCATTAGCTATAATGGAAGTCTTTGGGTATTTAAACCGGAAGTCTATGAAATGTTATGTGACTATGAAGTTGAAGATAAGTTTACAAAGGTTTGTCCAGAAAAGCACAATAAGTTAAGGGATTTGTGGAAACGATTTAATAATGAAGAATTTAAGTTCCACAAGAAAGATATGATTGAATTTGTTAAGATTGTAGAAGAATATTTTAGTTTTGGTGTAAAAGCCGATAAAATGGTAAAGATAAACGAAAGATTAAAAGATATAGAAAAGGATTTCAAATGAAACAAGATATAACAAAATTAAAACCCATAGATAAAGCCTTGAACTTTGTAAAGAGTATCTTGGAAAAGAACAATAATTTCTATGGTACAACGGATTTTAGTTTGTTCTCAGGAACTGATTCAGCTAAGTATCTTAGTAAGTCAACTAATATCTTTAGCTTGACTGTTTGTAAGAAGGATGATAAGATTCATTTCATTATAAACGATGAACTAAGATTTTGCCACGATTTTGACGATAAGCCAGAATATTCTTTTACAATCGTAGATGATTTCACAAAAGAAGATGAAGAAATTTTTGCCAAAATTACAGACAAGATTAGTACACTTGTGGATGGTTTGAACAAGAATGTAGTTAAGCAAATTTCAGTTGTTCAAAAGAAATACTTGATTGAACACGATAATATGAAATTTGATGATTGTTTCCCGAAGAATGACTAAGATTTACTTTATAAATGATTTGCATTGGGACTTTTGGAAAAAACAAAATTATTCACCAGAAAAGTTTTTTGAAGAGTTCTTTTTGCCTGCTGATGTATGTTGCATAGCGGGTGATATTGCTAATGACTTTATAGATTCATCAACCATTCTAAAATACCTAAAGGGTAGATATAAGAAGATTATCTACACATTGGGAAACCACGATTTAGGCATATTCAAGAAAGACAAATACAAGTTACAGTTACCTCGTACCATTAACAAGAAACAAGCCTTTTCTAAGGTCATTGGTGAACATCTGGATGGCAATATAATTAAGGTGAATGGCATTACTTTTGGTGGTGCTTGTGGTAGTTGTGATTGGTCTTGGGTTTACAAAAACTTTGAAACAGACGATGCTGAATATCTAACCAAATGGCAAGATTGGTTTGATTGTAAATGGTGGCGAATGGGAAGCACATCACCTTGGCAAATCTTTGATTGGGAAATTAACAAGTTGAAGAAAGTAGCAGAACAAAATCCAAACATCTTTGTTACACACTTTCATCCTTTAAGTTGTCCTATACCAGATAGCTACAAGAATGATAAAATGACTGGGGTGTTTATCTACGATGATTCTGTACTAAACTTACAACCTGGTACAATTTATCATTTCGGACACACACATTCTAAGATTAAATTAGAACAAAATGGAATACTTTATTTGAATAATTGTATTGGTTATCCAGGTGATTTGATTTACGAATTTGGTCAATTTAAGAAAGAAGATTTCCTAATTGAACTGGAGGATAAAAATGACACTTAAAGAATACCTACAATTGATTGATGAATTTGGTCTAAAGTTGGCTAACTTTAGATATGAAAACGATTATACGGCATATTTTTTAGATAAGTACCCTGTATGTAATTATAGGAAGCAAGGATGTGTAGCTTTCTATGAAGATAATTCTATATTGTTCTATCAACCAAAGTTAGAAAATTGGTTTGATGGTCATTATAATTCTGGTTCTTTCAATGGTAGGGCATACGAAGATTATACTGAAGCAAAAAGAAAGTTTGCTGACCATTTGAAAGAAGTAAAGAAACAGTTAGTACAACTTAAAGTACAAGAAATTGAAAAGGATTTTGAAAATGACGAACCACCATTTTGTGAAGATGTGTAGAAAATCTAAGCTACCTATGCACGAAACTAGCCATTTCAATTATTTGCAATATCTTGATGCTGAAGAAGAAAAGTTTGTTACATACAAACGAGTAAGGGAATACAAGTTTCACGCGGTTATTCCAGTTGAAGGAACATTAAGGGAAAAGAGTTACTTTGAGGCTGACTACGAGTATAAGAAAGACCCAAGAAAATACTATTGTGCCACATTTTCACTGCACCCTGAAGAAACTAAAATAGTAATGAGTTTGTCTTGGTATGGTGATTATCTAATTAGCCAAAAAGAATTTAAGAAGATTTGCAGTAATAAAAATTTTTGTTTCACAAAAGAACAAGATGAATATTATGAAGGGCAATACGAATTAAGGAAAAAGCAAAAGGAAATTGAAGAAAGGATGAGATTGCTTGAAAAGGATTTTGAATAAATATCTTTATGAATGTAGAACAATTATATAAAGATATGGCTGAATACAATGTAAGCCCCTCCGTTTTTGAATTTGACCCCGAGCCTGCCAATACCCATATTGATATGACTCCACAATATCAAGATAATTCTTTGTCTGGTAAACTTATGCGACAGCTTGGTTTTAGACAACCTTATAAATCACCTGAAGAACTACAAAGGGAAGCCGGGCTAGAACAAAAAAGACAAGAGGAAGAATTGGAAAGACAAAGACAGGCTTGGTGTAATGAATTTAAGAACAATCCTATTACATTAAACTTAACGAATGTTTGGGGTAAGTTGGATAAGAACCAATTGAAACTTATCAAGGGAATCTTGGATAAGGATGAAGATTGTACTTACATCTATGCAGGTTCAAAGGATAGAACTGAGAATTTAAGTTTAGATGATGTGGCTGCACATGTTATCAAGTCAAAGATAAAGGGAAATGACCTTGAATGTCAAATTGAATTTGATTATAGCCCAGCTGGTTTAGCTATGTACCAAAATTGCAGACAAGGGGTATTACCTAAATTAAACTTGAATACGATTTTAGTGTATAATAAGAAAGACCCGAATATACAAGAAATGAAATTTAATTGTTTAGAATTTATATGAGTGATGAAACTATTGAAAGAATATTTAATAATACAGCATTTAGGAATAGTTTATCTACAACAAGATGTTTTACATTTAGCCCACCGATTTATAGAATTGCTTGGGCTGTTTGGGTATTTGTAGATTATCATACAATACACGTACTATCAAAAAGCAGATACACGAAAGAAATATGTGGTGATTATTCTCTTTCACAATTATCAGATGCGATAGAAGATATAAATAAATTCATAAAAGAAATAAAACTGCACAGAGTGAAAGAAAGAATAAGAGATATAGATAAGGATTTTATCAATTTGGATAATTATGATACATTTAGTTTGTTTAACAAAACCCTATAATGAACTTGATTTTAAGATTTGGTATAAGTGGCATAAACTTATTGGAATAGACAAGATTCACATAGTTCATAATGACAGTAACTTGAGGATTGATAGGTATGTTAATCCTCCTGATTGCTATCAATATCTAAATGGCTGGCCTAATCAATGGCAACTATTTAACGATATTTTAAATCAAAATAAATTTGGATTCAAGAACGAAGATATTATTTTGTTCTTAGACGATGATGAGTTCCTTTGGTTTGACCAAAAAGAACCGTTGGATGCTGTCTTGATGAAGCAATTCAGAATGTTGGATTGTGTTCTAGTTCCACAAATCCTAATGAGTACAAAGGCATTGACGGAACAAAGAAGTAATAACTTGATTGAACATAGCATTTATAGAAGAAATGATTTGTCTAACCAAGGTAAGTGTATATTACTTTATAATGAAAGAAACGAATACGATTTTACCAAGGAAGAACAGAATGAAAGGGGTCATGTTCCATTTATAAATGGTATGCGATATTCAGATGTAGTAGGTAGTGATTGTAGTAAAACCACTTATGGATTGGTCGGATACAATGCTCCGGTGCGATTATATCATTATCATATCAAGTCTATGGATGATTGGAAACACAAGCTAGAAAGGGGTTCTGCGGCTAACGAAACACAATTCTACGATGAAGATATAACAAAGAACAAATGGTATGGCGGATATGAAGTCATTGATTTAACGATGATGAACACAGCAAAAAGGATAGGTCTAATATGATACACACTACCGAAGAAATGAAAGAAATGCTTATTAGTATCAAAAATAAATATGGTTTCATTTATCAAAGTCAAGCCTATGACAATCATATAGATGGTAAAGTTATAAAAACAGAAGTTCATCAATTGTTTGATAACACAATTCAGGACAAACACAATAGTTTGCTTAAACTAATAGAAGAAAATAAAATGTGGGACAGATGTGTTCTACAATATGTAAACCCGATTGTATTAGTTTATTATATTGAAAATGGTGTAGGTAGACAATATTTTCATTTTCCTAATGCTTTGGATTGTAATATTTTTGATGAAAAATCTTGTTTGAATATTAACACCAAATCTTCATTTGATGCTTTATATTCCAAATATAAAAAAGAATATGATGAGCTTTACATAAAGAATGAATACAATGCTAAACAAGCCCTAATTGAAGTGCGTAAAGAAAACATTGAAAGGATATTTAATCCTAACTACAAAAGGCCGTTTAATAGTGATGATTTCTTTGCAAAATTAGCGAATATGTAAACAACAATTTACAAAGTTTAAACTTAAAACTCTTGACGCAATCAGGAGTTTTTTCTATATTATGGTCAAACAAGAGAGGTAACTATGAATCTTAATGAATACTTTGAAAAGGAAAGTGAAGTTTGGAAGTTCAAGCACAAGGCATTGACAGCTGCTTTTCAGTTGTTTGGCTTGTTCATCAACTTTAACTATGCGACTTCAGAAATTGACCAAGTTAATGATGAAAATGTAATGGTCATTTTCCGAAACGATGAAAACCATACTATCTTCAACCGTACAATCAAGGTCAAATGGCTGGAAATGGCTATGGAAGGAAACCTTGAACTTGCTAGAATGGAAATGGGAGGTAACAATGGAAAAAATGAAGAACTTGAAAAAAGAATAACTGAAAATATGGCTCGGTTTGGTGGCTCTCACGAATTTTGGGAAAGGAGATTGACCCACGGTTGGGATGCACTTGAAGCTAAACTTTCCGAGCTGCATGCCAAAGGTTTGACTGATGAAC
>JAGCEE010000081.1 GCA_017650795.1 Clostridia bacterium
TATCAAACCAAAGAATCATTCAATTTTGCTGATATTTCTACAATGTTGCAGGTGCAGTATTTTGCACTTAATCCAGATATAAATTCAGCACAATCAAACGATACTGTTGGCTGGCAACAAAATGAGGAGTATCAACCATGTGAGATTGCTACGGATGTGACACCACTATTAGTAATTAATAATAGGCATGGGGTTGTGAAAAACTATTATTCTTCATTTGCTTTAAAAGAAATTGGCAAAAGGTCGGCATTAAGATTTCCTCTTATTGATGATTATTCAAAAGATCACTATCCATTAACTAATGCAAACATGGAATTCAGAGAATATAATAGATTAACTGACCTTATTTTAAAGAGATTTAGTATAAAAATAAACCATGTTTCTAATGATTCTGAGATAGAAACAAAAGGTAAAAAAGATGGAATTTTAAGTGCCTCTGCAAATTATTCTAACAAGATTATTGTTAATATTGCAGATTTTAGCAAAAATGGTACAAGATATTCAAATATAGAAAAACTAATTAAAATTTATGATGCTATTGCTGGTTCTTTTGCAATAAAAGAATTAGAAGCAATAAAGGGCAAAACTAAAGAAACAATAAAAGAAGATGTATTGCATGCTGCAAGAATCTTTGCTGTAATATTATTGTCTAGGTGCACAGATTATGATAATGCAGAAAATAATGCTTTGGCAGAAAAGTGCTTATGGCTTCAATTTGCAAATTTTATTAATCGGGGTGAATTAACTTCTGTACAATTATCAATAGTAACGGAGCTGGGGGTAAATACTGCGGTTGGCATTGCCACATCACTTGGTTTAACAACCGAATCTATAAAAGAGGTTATGGAGCAAAACGGCTACTCTTATGTAAATGAACCAACAGATATTAGAGAGGCTTTGTTATTTGCCACCGAATCTGATTATCAAAAATACACAATGCCAATAGCAGATAACTATGCAAGATGTGATAAAGAACGAATTGGTATAGCAATAAATGATGATAAACAACAGGTTCACGTCACTTCTAGTGAATTAAATGAGGCAAGAAATACAATTTTACAACTTACTGCTGGTGGCTCGCCAAAAAATGGCAATTTACTTTCTGCGCCAAATGTTAATACAGCACTTATCCCTCTTTTGCCACAAACAAGCGAACAAAGTGACGAAAATATTGGTTTTGAGTTCAATAAAAACGCAATTAGACAAAGCACGATTGATAAAACATTGGACGAGATGATTCGTAAAGCAATATCGGATAGGGCAATTAGTATAGCACGCCACATTTCGTCGGGTGATTATTCTGAATTCGGCGGTAAAGAAAACTGCGAAAAAGCCTGCTCGTTCCTTTCAAATGTTTTAGTGTTTTTCCAATACTTGCAGGTGAGCAAAAGAAGAGAAAAGATACTTAGGGCAGAAAATTATTCTTTGGCACAAAGATTTGCAATTGAATTAAACAACATAAAGATTAACATTTCAGACCAAATTCTAGAACTAAATAATTTAATAAAGAAAGAAGATAATGAAAAGCTAATGACTTATATTAACAGGGCATACAAGGAAATTACAAGAAGTAAAGATAGCATCCGTGATGGCTTTAAGAAAATGATAAATAAAAGAGTTATTAGTTTTGTAAATGATAAAACAACAAATATATAAAAAAAGCCGAGCCAATGGCTTTTTTTAATATTTAAAAATCACTTAATGTGTTATATAACCATAATAGAATAGCTTATTTTTAAAATTTGGTTTTTATTAAAGCCCCATAAACATATTTGTTGTGGGGTTTTATGAATGACATAACGTAAATAAAGGTATCATGCATGGTGGTTAAATTAAGTTTTGTAAACTTAAACCCATTATGTGATTAAATGTGTCGGTGTAATGTATAACAAGATTTAATGAAGTAAAATATTCTTCTTTTACATTATATTCTGCGTAAGATTGCATTTTTTTTAATTCTATACCCATTTCTTGCATGTCTTTATGGTTGATAAAAAAGCAAAGCAGGTTTTCATATTTGTCCCAAAAATCATTTAGTTCATTTGTTTTTAATATTATTTCTTTATTATTTATATTTTCATATTCTGGAATAATAATTATTAAATTGTCGGTCTTTTCTTTAAGCATTATGAGGGTATTGTCAACGAGTTTTTGTTCTAATGTGCAAATGCCGATTAAAAAAATAATAATTATAGATATAAAAACGCCTCTTTTCACTCAATCATCTCCGCTTTTAACTTTTTATATGCCTTTTCTTTTTCTTGAAGATATATTTCGCCATCTTTATTTATTGTTAGCAATAAAATGTTTTTTATTGATGCAATACTTTGTTTTTTTAATAGTTTAATAAAAAAGTCAGATGTTTTTTTGCTAAGTTTAAGATTGTCTTCCATAAACTTGCCTTCGGAAATAATAGTTAGCGGCAAAGATGCATCGTCTTTTTTTAAATCTAAATCCTCAATTGTCACCGGCAAATTTTTTGCTTTTGGCATAACACTAACCTTACCATTTGTTTCCATGATGGCATATTGAACTTCATCAATATTAAAAAAGCCAGAGCCCCTTATGGCTTCAAATAAATCATCTATTGTAATGTTTAATTTTTTTAAAGCATCAAAATCTATGCCGTTTGGATTTATTATTATTACCGGCTTGCCACTTATTATTCGGCTAAAAAGATTGTTTTTTCTGGTAAGGGTGGTAATAAAAAAATGAAGAACAACCAAAGTTAAAAGAGGCACTATTCCATTTAAAAGAGGCACGGATATTTCTGCCATTGGGATTGTTGCGAGGTCGGCAATAATTAAGGTTAAAACAAACTCAAATGGTTGCATTTGCCCAAGTTGTCTTTTGCCCATAAGCCTAAAAACAAATAACACCAAAATATATATAATCAAAACCCTAATAATAACTGTTGTCATAATAATAATTATTGACCAAATTTTTAAGTTTAATATAATTGATTATGCTATTAAAAATAAAACTTTTTATTAAGATACTTACAAACAGAATAATAAATAATTGTTATAATTATGTTCTAGCAATGTTTTTTTTAGATTTTTTTCTAATTTTTTTAAGCTTTTCTTTTATTTTTACTATTATTGGTTGAACTTCAATTACATTAAACACAAAGCATAGTAAAATGTGGCATATCGCCCCAACTGAGCATGATATGGCAAGAGCAAAGAAAAGAGGAATGTAATTATTTAGTAAATTTACCATAAGAGAGCAGATGCTAGCCGATGGTATAACAATTAAAATTTGTATAAAGATTGGTTTTAAAATTGCAAAATTGCTTCCCAATATTTTAGAAATCATTTTTAAATTTAGGGCACTTGTTATTATAAAGCAAATTCCAAAAGCAACAATAAGTGAGTATATTCCCATTATTTTTGGCAAAAACCAAATTGAAGCAACTAGCAACACGGCTCCAACAATGTAATTGCGCATAGACTTAATTTCATACCCAAGAGCATTAAGTAATGATGAAGAGATATTTGTCAGCCCAAGAGGTAATAATACCCACGAGGAATAAGCGAGCATTATTCCACTTTGTATATTATCATAAAAGAATTGTCCTATTTGCATGCCTGCACCCATATAAAGAGGAATGAATATAACCGAGATAAAAACTGTAAATTTTATTGCGGTTATAACCCTTGACCTAATGTAGTTGTAATCCTCTTTTGCGATTGCACCAGACAGGTCTGGGACTAGGGCTGTTGAAAGTGAACCTGTAATTGTTGATGGAATAAATAAAAATGGCAAAGTCATACCCATTGCAATACCAAAAAGACTAAGCGCTTGGCTTGAAGTGTACCCTGCGGCAACTAAACGCAGTGGAACAATCAGTGCAATTAGTGGTTGAATTAAACTTCCCGCAATCCTTACGCCGGTTATTGGCGCTGATTTTTTTATTAGTTCACTATATATTTCTTTACTTCTGGTTCGTTTTAGTTTTCCACCTTTTGCAAAGTAATATATAACAACAACTAATGCAGAAATGGCACATGCGATTGACATAGAGATTGCAAGCAGGTTTGCGCCCGATGTGGTGATGATTGCACCATTTATTAAGATAACAAAAATTATTACTCTTGCAATTTCTTCTACAAGTTCGGTAGAGCATAAAGCAAAATAGTTGCCCTTACCCCAAAAATTTGCCCTAATTGCCGAATAAATAGATGAAAAGACCAAAGCAGGAAGTAGCAGTAATAGAATAATTACACATCTTTCGTCTGCAAAAATTAACTTTAATACAGGAATGAATATAACAACAATAAGGCAAAGAATAAGGCTTAAAACAAAACTAATAACAATTCCGGCAGTAAGTAGTTTTTTTTCGCTTGTTATATCTTTTTTCGCTTTGTATCCAGCAGTCATTCGGCTTACAACAAATGGAAGTCCACTCGAAATAACGGTAAGGAGTACCATAAATATAGAAAAGCTTACTTGATATTCTCCAAGTGATTGAGCACCTATTTCTCTTGATACATATATTTTAAATATAAAACCAATAACTCTTGTTATTACCGAAAATAATATAATAATAAAAACTGTTTTAAATAATGATTTCATATTATATAAGTATTATGGGGAGTAATTATGTATGAATGTTTTTGTTTCAGGTGTTATATTTGTGGAAGATGAAAAAGATAAACAAGAGATAAACAACAACTTAAACCTTTATGGTTTGAGTAAAAATGTGAGTGTGGGTGATTGCTATAAGCAAGACACTGATAATTATATAATTGCTAATGAAAAGATTTATGTTGTTAAGCCGATGGACACAATAACAAAGATTGCGACAAAGTTAAACATACCAGAACAAAAGGTAAAGGAGTTGGTAAACTCAAAAATGGTTTTTGTTGGGCAAAAGATAGTGTATTAAATATCTGCCATGACAATATTTCAAACAGAAATTTGTACGCAAAATATATTAAAACCGTGTCAAGTATTTTTTTAAAAAAAATTTATAATTTTGTTGTACTTTTTGTTTGACACCATATATGCTGTTTGATATTATATTTATAAAATATTGTGTTAAACCGCCAGGCAAAACACAATATATTGTGGTTTTTTGCAATTATGTAATTATTGCGTGCAAAGGCGATTTTCTCTTTAAACATAAGGGAAAACGAGGGTTTATATGCAATTAAAACACACACAATCGCACAATATGTTGGTACAAATTTAGTACAATTTTTATGCATTGTCATTCATCATGCTGGTGCTTGTAGGTTATAAAAAAGAATATTACAAAAGAGGAGATTTTTTATGCTTAAGGTTATTAAAAAAGATGGAACAGAAGAAGATTTTAACGTTGAAAAGGTCGTTATTGCAATAACAAAAAGTGCGAATAGAGCGCTGGTTATTTTGTCGGAATATGAACTTGACAAGGTTAGAAAATTTGTAACCGATAAGGCGAAAAAAATGGCAACCCAAAAAGAAGGTGCCGATTATGATGTTATAGATATTCCTACAATGCATTTTATCGTAGAAAGTGCCCTTGATACAATAAACGCGGACGTTGCAAAAAGTTATAGAGATTATAGAAACTATAAGCAAGATTTCTACAAGATGATAGACAATGTTTACAAAAAGGTTCAGGCAATAGATTTCATTGGTGATAGGTCAAACGCAAATACCGATAGCACGCTTGTATCAACAAAACGTTGTCTTGGTTGGAATGAACTAAATGGCGAATTTTATAAAAAATTCTTCCTTAATGGCGACGAAAGACAAGCCATGAAAGATGGATACATATACATTCATGACCGCAGTGCAAGATTGGACACATACAACTGTTGTCTTTTTGATGTTGCAAATGTGTTTAAGGGCGGTTTTGAACTTGGCAATATTAAGTATACCGAGCCAACAACGCTTGCTATTGCTTTTAACGTTCTTGGTGATGTAATTATGGCTTCCGCAAGCCAACAATATGGCGGATGGACTGCTCCCGAGATGGATAAAATATTAGAGCCATATGCACAAAAAAGTTATAAAAAGTTTGTGCAAGAATATCACGATATGGTTAGTGGGCTTGGTGAAAATGTAAATATTTCTAAGGAAGAACTAGATAAAAAGGCTGACGAATATGCAACAAACAAAGTCCGTCGAGATTTTGAGCAGGGCTTCCAAGCATTAGAATATAAACTAAACACGGTTGGTTCGTCTAGGGGTGATTATCCTTTTGTGACATTCACTTTTGGGCTTGGAACTGGCAAGTTTGAAAGAATGGCAACACTTGCAATGCTTAAAGTAAGAAAGGGTGGACAAGGTGCACCAGGATTTAAAAAAGCAGTGTTATTTCCAAAGCTTGTTTTCTTATATGATGAAAATATACACGGAAAAGGCAAATGTGCCGAGGATTTGTTTGATGCTGCAATAGACTGCTCATCAAAAGCGCAATACCCAGATTATTTAAGTATGTCTGGCGAGGGCTATATAGCCTCTATTTATCAAAAATATGGCAGGGTTATATCTCCAATGGGATGTCGCGCATTCCTTAGCCCTTATTGGGAAAAAGGTGGCCAAAAACAATGTGGAGATGATGATAAGCCGGTTTATGTTGGTAGATTTAATGGTGGTGCAATAAGCCTTAATTTGCCAATGATTTTTATGAAGGCAAAAACCGAAGGAAAAGATTTCTTTGAAGTGTATAAGTATTATTTAGAGATGATTAGACATTTGCACATAAAAACTCGTGACTACCTGGCAAAAATAAAAGCATCAAAGTCGCCATTGGCATTTATGGAAGGTGGATTGTATAAAGGCAATTTAAAAGCAGATGAAACAATTAAACCGCTATTAGATTATGTGACATTTAGTTTTGGATATACAGCATTAAATGAACTTCAAAGATTATACAACGGCAAATCAATAATAGAGGACGGCGAGTTTGCATTGCAAGTTATGCAGTATTTAAACGATTATGTTGCAAAAATTAAGGCCGAAGATGGAATTTTGTATGCAATTTATGGAACACCTGCCGAAAGTCTAATTTCACTTCAGGTTCAACAATTTAGAGAAAAATATGGCATAATAGAAGGCGTTTCCGATAAGGAATACTTTACAAATAGTTTCCATTGCCATGTTGCAGAGGACATTACACCAATACAAAAGCAGGATTACGAAAAAAGATTCTGGGAATTAAGCAATGGTGGAAAAATCACATACACAAGATATCCTATTGATTACAACATGGAGGCATTTAAAACTATTGTTAGAAGAGGAATGGCAATGGGCTTCTATCAGGGTGTAAACATGGAAAAATGTTATTGTGAAGACTGTGGATACGAACAAATAGATATGAAAGTTTGTCCAAAATGTGGCAGTGAGCACATAACCGAAGTGAACCGTGTTTGTGGATATCTTGGCTATTCAAGAGTAAATGGCAGAAGTTTCATAAACGATGGCAAGCTTGCCGAAATAAGAGATAGAAAATCTATGTAATAAAGGGTGTAAAAGTATGAATTATCAAAATATTACAAAAGTAGATATGCTAAATGGAGAAGGTTTAAGAGTTGTCCTTTGGGTAAGTGGTTGCAATCATAAGTGCAAAGAGTGTCAAAATCCAGAAACATGGGACGAGTGTGGTGGAATACCATTTGACGACTTTGCAAAACAGGAAATATTTGACGAATTAGATAAGGATTATGTAGCAGGAATAACATTTAGTGGTGGAGACCCATTGTTTCCAGATAATCGCCAAACTGTGCTTGAACTAATGCAAGAAATAGATAAAAAATATCCAAATAAAAATATTTGGTGCTATACCGGATATACTTTTGAACAAATAAGAAATTTGGAGCATTTAAAATATATTGACGTTTTGGTTGACGGGCCATTTATTAAATCTATGAAGGAACTAGGTTTAAAATGGAAAGGAAGTAGCAATCAACGTGTAATTTTAGCAAAAGAGTCATTAAAACAAGGCAAACTAATAGTGTTAGATAACGACACGCAAGAGCCATGTGATTTGACAAACTGGGACAAAAGTTGTTCTTGTGGATGTTAATAAAAATTATATAATTTAAAGAAAATAAGCAAAAAATAATAAAAATTGCTTATTTTTTTAGCATTTTAATAGAAAAATGGGTTATTTTTACAAAAAACAATAAACAAACGCAGCAATTAAAAGTAAAAAATTAAAAAATAAAAATAATAAAATGTTTTTAAAATAACTATTTATATGGTAGAATTTTCATGGAGATAATTATGGATAAACAAGAGAGAATGAAAATATATAAAGAAGCAGAAGATATTTGGGGATTAACGGCGCAATACGACCAAGCAATAGAAGAAATGGGTGAACTTATTGTTGCGATAAATAAATATAAAAGAAAATATTTTGCTGGCGAATATAAAGGAAACAATAGCATAGAAGAAAATTTGGCAGAGGAAATAGCAGATGTTAAAATGTGCTTAGAGCAATTAGAATCTTATGTTGGCGAAGAAAAAATAAGCATGGTTTTTGAAAAGAAGTTAGAAAAACTCGCAAATCTAATTGAATTCATGAAGGAAGAAAGAAATGACAAATAAAGTCGCAATACTTGGTGGCGGGGCAAGTGCAATAATGTGTGCCATAAAAGCGAGTTTAAGTTCAAACATAACGATTTTTGAAAAAAGTGCAAAGCTAGGTAAAAAAATACTTGCAACCGGTAATGGCAGGTGCAATCTCGCCAACAAGTATATGAACAAACATTCATATAACATCGATTTATCTAACTATTTAAAAAGGTATTCAGTGCAGAGTGTTTTAAAGTATTTTCAAGATATTGGTTTGGAATACTATTTTGACGAAGAGAACAGGGCATACCCAATCTCTAACTCGGCTAATTCGGTTCGAGATGTTCTTTTGAATGCATTAAACCAGAATAAAAACATAAACGTAAAATATGGAAAGACATTTGTTGATATAAAAAAAATTGATAATAAGTATCAAGTTTTCTTTGATGATAATACCTCCGAAACATTTGATAAGGTTGTTGTAGCACTTGGAAACGAAACAAATTTAGATGTTTTTAAAAAATTAAATATAATTGTTGAAGGTTTTAAACCATCTCTTTGTTCGCTAAAGACTATGCCCAATAAGAATTTGGGTGGAATAAGGGTAAGTAATGTTAAGGTTTTGTGCGAATTGGGTAATATTAATTTTGAAGAAACTGGTGAGATTTTATTTAAAGAAAATGCAATTAGCGGGATAGTGATTTTTAACTTATCTTGCCATTTGGCTCGCAAAAATGTTAAAAATATAGATTTTTTTATAGATTTTTTGCCAAAATTCAACAAAAATGAGTTATTTTTATATTTAAAAAGCCGAAAAGAATTGCTTGGTGAGTATTTATGTAAAGATTTTTTGTGTGGCGTTTTTGTTGGCGCTCTTGCTGATTTGTTTATGTCTGGCGCAAAAATAAATCCTGCCCAAAAAGTTATAAATATTTCTGATAAACAACTCAGTGCTTTGGTTGATTTAATTAAAAATCATAAATTTACCATGATGGGATACGAAAACAATAATCAAGTTATGTCGGGTGGTGTTTTGATTGATGAGTTAGACGAAAACCTTCAATCAAAAGCAAATAGTGGTCTATATTTTGTTGGTGAAGCTGTAAATGTTGATGGGGTTTGTGGCGGATACAATTTAATGTGGGCGTGGATAAGTGCAATGATTGTATCGGAGTGTTTATGAAACTAATTACTGAGATTAAGCTTAAACCTGGCTTTTTGGAACAAGACTTAATAAAAGCAATGTGTGAAAAAGCAAAGATTAAACCAAATGATATAAAAAAGTACGAAATAATAAAACAAGGTATAGATGCAAGAAAAAAACCGAATGTCTTTTGTGTCTTAAATGTTGCTATTGATTGTGATGTTCTAGTTTCTAAAAAATTAAGTAAGTATCCAGAGTTTTATCCTGACCATTCGCTACTAAATTATGATATTGTAGAAACTGACACGCAACCTGTAATAGTTGGCTTTGGGCCTGCTGGAATGTTTTGTGCGCTTGCTCTATCTAGGGCAGGGCTAAAACCAATAGTTTTAGAGCAAGGAAGGTGTGTTGAAGAAAGACAAAAAGATGTTGAAGAATTTTGGAACAACAGGGTTTTAAATAAACATTCAAATGTTCAATATGGCGAGGGTGGTGCTGGCACTTTTAGTGACGGAAAATTAAACACGTCGCTAAATAATGAATATTGTAAAAAAATAATAAATGAACTAATATTTCATGGGGCACCCAAGGAAATATATTACAAAAACAAACCACATATTGGCACGGATAATTTAAAAATTGTCGTTAAAAATATTAGGGAAGAAATAATAAAAAATGGCGGAAAAATCATTTTTAATGCATATTTTTGTGATTTTTTATTAAAAAACAATAAAATTACATCGATTTTTTATAAAAATATTCAATCAGGGAAATTGGAAGAAATAAAAACAAATATGCTTATTCTTGCGCTGGGTCATAGCAGTTTAAATACTTTTAAAATGTTAAAAGAAAAAGATGTTAAACTAATTAAAAAACCATTTGCTGTTGGTGTGAGAATAGAACACGAGCAAGACTTAATAAATAAAGCGCAGTATGGTGCGGGTTATGATAAAAACCTACCCCCTGCCGACTATAAACTGGTAGAACACCTGCCAAATGGCAGAAGTGTTTTCACGTTTTGCATGTGTCCTGGTGGGCAGGTGGTTGCATCTTCTAGTGAAGAGGGTGGTGTTGTCACCAACGGAATGAGTGAATTTTCTAGAAGTGGCAAATATGCAAACTCGGCACTACTTGTAAATGTTAATCCGGATGATTTTGGTGGCGAAGATATACTGTCTGGATTTTACTTTCAACGAGAGCTTGAAAAAAATGCCTTTGATATTGCTGGTAAAAATTATAATGCTCCCGCAGAGTTGGTTGGTGATTTTATTGATTGTGATAATAAAAATGCAAAGAAATTACACAAAAATGAGCAAAAAAATAACTTTTTATATAATGATGTTGGCAATTTTTCCACATATCGCCCAAGTATTACATTTTGCGATTTATCTAATTGTTTGCCAAATTTTGTGTCAAGCAGTCTTTGTGAGGGTATTGTAAAATTTGATAATAAAATAAAAGGTTTTGCAAATCCAAATGCATTACTTATTGGTGTGGAAACAAGGTCTAGCTGTCCGGTTCAAGCGGTTAGAGAAAAAGATTATGTTTGTACTTATGAGGGCCTATATATGTGTGGGGAGGGCGCTGGTTTTGCTGGTGGAATAATTAGTTCTGCGGTTGACGGGGTAAAATGTGCAGAAAACATAATAAATAAACTCTCAAAAAAACAACCACATTAAAATAATTGTTAATTTGTTTTTTTATTAAATCAAATAAGCAAGAACTTATTTTTGTTATAAATAAAAATGCCTAAGTTTTGCAAGGGCATTTTTGTTTTTTTTTTGCTGTATTTTATAAGAAATTTTTATGCTTTATGGGTTTAATTTTGTTGTTTTATTTTATAATATATTATATACTTAAATTAAGTTAATATTGAGCAACATCGAAAATAATTACGCTTTCGGGAGTATAA
>JAGCEE010000009.1 GCA_017650795.1 Clostridia bacterium
AAGATATGCAGTTATTTACTTCCCATTATTCATATTGTCGAATCGCTTGCGGCTTTCTTCCATTTCAGCTGCGGATTTTTCCATTTTGTATGCTTTTTTGAGTAAACTGAACGCTTGTCTGAATGTGCTTTGTGTGGCACTCTCGCACTCGCTTTCGGTCTTACACATATAGCAACAATTTGTTGTGCTAATAAGTTTTTCTAACTCACTTGAACTATTGATTTCGCTTGTTATCTTTCTCAATGCTCTCATAGGAATATTGAGTTTAAGTGCTAAATCTTCTCTCTTAATACCATTTTCTTTGCCTAAATGATTTTCCTTTAAGTATTCATATACTCTATACACGATAGGCTCGTGATGTTTAACTAATATCTCACTCATTGTTTTCTTCTCCTGTTAATGTTATTCTTATTTGACTTGCCACCTTTGTTGGTTTTAGGCAAGTTTCGTATGCCTTTGGAAACTCTTTCTTTAATAAGGTCTTGTCTATACCCATTCTTTCAGTTGCAGGAATATAGGTTGCCTTAATGCCGTTTGGGGTTTCCCACTTGATTATGCCTTGCTTTTCCATAATATCTTTGAGTTTTTCTCTAATTTCTTTGGCGTTGGCAGTTGCTATCTCATATTGCTTTTGAATATCAATGAGTGTCTTTTCTGCCACTAAAAAATCTTGCATAAGGTCTTCATCTACTACTAACTCTTTTCTTGAATAGATTTCGCCTTTTCTCTCACACTCAAATAATCTCTCTATCTCGCTATCACTTACTCTTTGCAATTCCTTAACCTTTAACTCGCCGTTGTTATACCATAAGCAGTATAGGTCGCTTGGTTGCTCGCTTTCATAATATTGGTTGATATTGAGTTTGTTTTTGTCGTCATTGAATATGCCTGTTTCGTTGTGCCTAATGAGATAATCAATAATACTTACTTGCCAACTTACATATTCTTTTTGAAAAGTGCTAGTGGTCTTATGGTCTGCTATAATCATTTTCTTGCCTTTGAAAGCAACTAGGTCGGCAGTTCCACATAAAGTCCAACCGTCTAGTTCAATGCCTACCATTTTTTCAGGGAAAGCAAAGTCCACATTATTGAATAGCCATTCTTTGTATAACTTGCCATAATCGGTCTTTGGTGCAACTTTTACATCTCTTGTGATTTCTTCAAACTCTTTATGGTATTCTTTACCCGTCTTTGCACTTGCCTTTAATATTGCCTTTGGTATGCCTTCATAATTAGGGGCAAGTCCGTGTTTATGCAATAATTCAGTTATGGAAATGCTTGCGATTTCGCCATTCAAAGAGTAAATATGGTCTTTTTCATTGAATTGAATATACATAACTATTTCTCCCCTAATGCTCTTTGTTTTGTTGAAATGACAAACTCTGCTTGTTGATAGGTAAGTTTTGTAATGTTATCTACCTTATACTTCTTTAAAACATTCGCATCGTTTACGCCTAACTCTCTCATTTTTGCAATTTGTTGCTCGGTGATAGGTTCGCCAATATCAACAGGTAAATCTTCTCCTGCATAAATGTAAAGTCCTAAACCAAACATAGCAAGGTTTTTAACTAAACAACGCATAATGGTCTTGTTGACATCAAACATTGTCGCCTTTTCTACTTGCTTGTCGCCATACTTTGTTGAGAATGAGTAAGGTTCTTTTAACATTGCTTTATTGTTATTGTCCATAACAGGCAACCAACACTCTCTTGTCTTTCCTAACAATGTAACCTTTGTAAATACCATAAACCCTACGCCCTCGTCATAAACATAAGGTAAATTGTTCTCAAACTTTTCAATTTCATAGTCAAAATCTTGGTCGTATTTTAAACAAATTTCTTGAATAGCGTTCGCCCAAGACAAATAATTAAGTCCGTTC
>JAGCEE010000082.1 GCA_017650795.1 Clostridia bacterium
TATTTCTATTGTAAAGATTATAAAGAATATTTTTGTTTAAATCACGAATATCAATCCGTTTGGTATCGTGAAACCAATATAGCTAAATGGTCTAAATTGCATGATTATGATATTACACATTCAAATGTATCTTATCTTAAACAAATTGCTTCTAAATTGGTAAAGACTGAAAAACAAAATAACATAAAGAAAGTTATTGAAGAAATTAACAAGGACTTCCAATGAACTTTGACGCATTCCGTTCTAAACTTGAATCCGAATTGATGAAATATAATTTTGTTAGAGAAGATTATGTATTCAACACTAGCTTTATGCTAGGTGAATTTGTACTATACTCAATTGAACACCGATTTGGTAAAAATGATATTTGGTATCGTAATACTTTGCTTGGTTATATGAATCGTGTAATGTTTGATGAACACCTTGAAACCACTCAAAAGGAATGGGACAAAGTAACCGAATCAATTTCAAAAGTTCTTGCAGAATATAAAAAATATCGTGTAAAAACTAAAATAGATGAAATAGAAAAGGACTTTAAATGAGTAAAAATTTTGAAACATTCGGTAAAGAACTTGAAAAGCAACTAGACCTTCTAGGTCTTATTAAAAATAATAATATACCTTCAGACATTGTTTATTTCTATGATGTACATTCATTACCTTTAATTGATATAAGTTACAATTATAGTCACATCTCTAGTCCAATAATAGATAAAATTGATTATTATAGGTCAAATATTGAATCTGACTTCTATGATGATATTTCTAATGTTAATACAATAATGTATTATGTTAGAAAGTATATCAAACAAAGAAAACAAGAAGCCATTCAACAAAAACTTAAAGAACTTGAAAATGACTTTGAACCCTCTATGTGGTCTAAATTGGTGAACTTCGTTCACAAGTTGCTTCGCAACTTATGGTCTTTATTGCATAAACAAGATACTTGGTATCTTATTGCTCTACTTCCTATCTTTAGTGCTTTGTTTATCATATTTCACATGATTTATTCTTTCTTTATTAATTAATTCTCATTTAATTCTCATTCAATACTCAACCAGTAATTGTTGTGGTGATATGGTTTCCAAGAAGGACTTAGCCTATAAGACTAAGTTGTTTGATGTGGTTGACTGTATATCCATATCAGACATTAGGTGACTTACAAATTAACTTATGGAACGGTCTTCCTGTATTCCAGCTACATTTAATTTTGCACAAGGCGGCTATATGTTTAGATTGCTAGTCTAAACTTCGTTGGTGATTTCATCATTAAGGGTAGAACACACCTCATTCTACGATGGCTTTGGACATGCCGATACTCACATTGGGTTGCTGTTCGTTCCTGTAACCAAAGACTTTATATGTTGGCTCAAATATAGCTTATATATGATTTTTATACTTAATTTTTTCTAAAAAAGTTTAAAAATGAAAATATATTTTTACATACCTTCTGGAAGAAGCTATATTTGTCTATATGACGATAGAATTAGTGGTTACTTATAATAAAGAAACATATAAGTATAATTGTGAATCTTTGCAGGAAGCCTCAAAGATTGTACATTCATATATTGGTATGCCTGACTATGGTGATTTCCATTGTGAAATGAACCTTAATGATTTGACCGAAGATGATATGAATGTATGGTCACGATTCCAAAAAGAACAAATCATTGAAAAGCGAATAGAAGATTTGGAAAAGGATTTTGAATGAATATAGATAGCTATAAATGTATGAAAACTACCTTTGACTTCTTTTGTAGTGAAGATTTCAAACCTTGTATTAATAATCCAATGTTTGTGATTGCCTATGACGAATATCAAGATTACATAGATGCTGGTTGGATTGACCCAATGATAGATGAAAGTTTTATTTATGTCA
>JAGCEE010000010.1 GCA_017650795.1 Clostridia bacterium
ACTTCTAATGGCAAATGATGTAAATTCAATGCCTCAAAGCAATTCAAGTTCTTTGTACTCGGGCCGATACAATAAATCAAAGGGAATCTATCGTAGCCTGGTACAGTTTCCTTTTGGTTATGGTATTCAAAGGTGTACCAATAACCATTGACTATGCGAGTTGTTCTTTCAAAATCATTGTTCATATAGATTATTTATGTAAAATATATTAATTGTTACTAAATTTTTACATAAATTTTCATTTTATATCTTGACAAATAAGTTTAAATTACCTATATTTGCTTATGTAAAAGGGAACAACACTTAACAAGAGGTAACAATATGGCAATTATCCACTACAACAACAAAAACGAAATCACTTCTATCACTCACAAGGGTATGGTTGTTGAATCCGGCATTGAAATTGTTCAGGTTATGAGCGACGTCTATGAAGATTGGGCTTATGGTGTTGTTTATGATGTGGTAGCTGACAAGGTTACTAGAATTTATGCCCGTGCCGAAGTGGATGCTTCCGAAGAACTTATTGCCCTTTACAAGAAGCACATTGTTAATGAAAAGCGTCACCTTGAAGCTGTTCACAAGTGGAAACTCCATAATGCCCAAGTTGAAACGGCACATTCCTTGAACATCACAGTCAAGCAGTTGAAGAAGCTTGTTCGCACTTATGGTGATGGTAAGATTTTTGATGGTTGTGTGGAATTGCTTAGTGTCAAGAAATTTAAGTCGGCTTTCCGTGAATCCCTTGCTACTCAGCTTCGCACTTGGTTGAATGACCCGGCACCTAAGTTCAAGTTTCCGTTCTCCCCCAAGCAGGAAGAATGTGTTATTCCTTATCGTAGCCGTAGATGGTAAAATTTTGTTGTGACCTCAAAAAGGGCTGGATTAATTTCCAGCCCTTTTATTTTATTTTTTCTTTTTCCTAACCACAACAGGTGTCATAAGCATACCTACAGGGAAAAATCCTATTGGTCTATGCCTTTGGTGTGGTCTAGGTGGTCTATGCCCTGGACAAGGCTTTTGTATCTTGCCATAAGGGGCTGGTTCACCCAATCTCATCATTGGTACAGCACAACCCTGCATAGAATGTGGAATACCTTGGTCTGCACCTAAAGGAGCCCCGACTCCTTGTGTAAAATCTTCTTTAACATAGCTTTCATCTAAATCATTATCTAAAATATATTCTACCATTTCAGACGGGCAATAATCACCATTTGCCCAATTATCCTTTATTTCTTGTAAAAGTTGTTCATTTGAAATAATCTTTTTGTATTTTCTTTCACCAATATCTGGTGACATATATTGGAACAACAATTCTTCTTTGAAATCTTTTAGATATTCTTCAAATGTTCCATAATCATCTGCGGCTTTATCTTCAAGTAAATAACCTTTTTCTTTCAATATTTCTTTGGCTTCTTTTAATTCCATATTATTACAATTCCTTTTCAACATCTAAAGCATAAGATACAGCATCATATTCAGCTTTATTTAAATCTTTATCCATTACAATATCATTTATTAGTTTTTCTAATTCAGTAACAAGAGTGTTTTTATCTATATCAGATACATCTTCTTTGAATTGAATATCCATACTAGCGAACATATAAGGTTCATCCATCCAAATACCGTCAAAAGA
>JAGCEE010000083.1 GCA_017650795.1 Clostridia bacterium
TCGCCATGAAAAACTTTGTTAAAATATAGTGCCTTTATTGTGTCTTTATAGTAATCTACGCCAATTTTTAATGCCTTATCGCAGTCTATCTCCCAATCATTAGAAACAGGATGAAGTAAACTTGGTTCTTGTGATTGGTCTTTTAATTTTATTCTTACATCGGCATTGTTTGGAATATTTTTTTGAATATCGCCCATGTATATGTTTTCGTATGGGCTTAATTCTAAATTGCATTCTATTTTTTCGTTATTTACAAAAAGTTCAATCTCTAAAAAAATAAAGTTTTTTGCCTCTTTAAACGCAAGACTTACAACCCCACATTCAACATTTTTTGTGCTTATGCCATTATACTCATACACCTCTTCCCTAAGCCCACACGAAAGGCTACAACTATACTCCAAGCTCTGACCTTCAAAATATGTAAACCTTATGTCCGACATATTATTTTTTACTAAGTTTACAACACCACCCGAGCATGAGATTAACAACACACTAAATGTAATGGTTATTAAAACGATAAGCAAATATTTTTTCATATTAGTATTTTTATGATTTTTTAAGACAATTTATGGCATTATTTTAAATTATTTTGATTATTTAAAAACAAGTGCTAAACTATTAAAAAAAGGAAGGTCAAATGAAATTAACAGATGTATATAAAGATGCCATAAAAAGAAAGTATGCACTTGGTGCATTTAACTTTTATAATTTAGAGAGCATGAAGGCAATTTTAAATGCGGCAGAGGAGTTAAAAACACCTGTTATTTTAGCCGTGTCTGAAAGCGCCTTAAAATACTTTGGATTTGAGTTTTTAAAAAATGCAATTAAGTCGGCAAGAAAAACATATACGGTTCCATTTTTTGTTCACCTAGATCATGGCAAAGATTTGGATATTTGCAAAACAGCAATAAAATGTGGCTTTGATTCGGTTATGATAGACGCTTCTAGCCTGCCTTTTGACGAGAATATAAAACTAACAAAAAGCGTTGTGGACTTTGCACACAAAAAAGGCATTCCTGTTGAAGCAGAACTAGGAAAACTTAAAGGCGTTGAAGATGATGTTAATTCTACCGAAGCACTTTTTACTGACCCTGACGAAGCTGTTGATTTTGTTAAAAAAACCGGAATAGATAGCCTTGCCATTGCCATTGGCACAAGCCATGGTGTAAACAAGTTTTTAGGTGAAGCTAAAATTAGAATTGATATTTTATCTAAAATAGAAAAAAAATTAAAAGATTTTCCTTTGGTGCTTCATGGGGCTTCTTCTATTCCTTTTGAGCATATTAAAAAAATTAACAGCCTTGGCGGAAATATTAAAAATGCAAAAGGTGTGCCAGAAGATGTTTTGTTAGAGGTTTCTACAAAACACAACATTTGCAAAATAAATGTTGACAGCGATTTAAGAATTGCAACAACAATGGCAGTAAGAGAATACTTAAACAATAACACCAGCGAAGTTGACCCAAGAAAGTATTTAAAAGAAGCAATAAAAGAAATGCAAAACTTAGTAGAACACAAAATTAAAGATGTGTTTAAAACAAAAAATATTAAGTTTTTAAATTATTAGTTTTAAGATGTTTACTTTTTGATGAAAAAGAACAAGCACCACATTGTACAAATTCAGTGCTTGCTTATTTTTTTTATAATGTAATTTTGTTTATTGTTATTAAATAATATTTTGCATCAAGGTTATGCAGAAAAATTTAATTAGGCATCGGGATCAAATCTATTTAAATGAAGTACATAATTAAACGAGATTGTTTCATTTCTTGTAAATGTATTATTTGTGTTTGGAATTGTAAATGTGACAATTAAATCGGTATTGCTACCTGCCGATACTGTAGTCTTATTTGGAAATGAAACATTTACTGTGCTACTTGAAATAGAAGAAGTAAGAGTTGCCCCAGAACTAGAAGAATACCGAGTCGAACCTGCTGAATTAGTAAAATAAGCATACAAAGACCTAGTCGCAGAATTTGCAACATTAAATTTAAGAGAAACAGAATATGTTGCACTGCCAGATGGAGCAGAGCCCACAGTGTTTGTTGCAAAAGACAACGAAGAAACAGCCCAAGTACCACTATCTGTTGTTCCGGTAAGAGTTTTTGTTGCCTGTGCACTGCTCCAAGAACCACTTCCCACTCTTTGATAACAAGTCACTGTGGCACTAACATTGTTTGATTTAAATTGAATTGAACCAGACATTGAAGATATTTGTGCACTTGTTGCAGCATAAACACCATAGCCAACAATAGAAAGGCTTAAAACAAGCAACACCAACAAGGAAACGAGTCTAATTTTTCTCATATAACTCCCGAAATAACCTTTACCGACTTTTATTGATAAATTCTTACTTAATATATTTTAAACTTTTATTAAAGAGGTTGTCAAATAAATACAACCCACAACAGAACATTTTTACATATAATTCACAAGCTTCATGTATTAAGTATTAAAAGTTAGTTTAACTATTTATGGCTTTGTTATTCGCATTAAAGATTATTGGTATAAATAATTCAACTTGATACCACAAAAAAATCCAAGCGAATATTCGCTTGGAAAATTTTTAATCTGCAAATGGTGACATATTGTTTATAAAGTCATATAAATCATCGAAATTTGCTATTGTTGTTATAGAGTAATAATAAGTTTGGTTGTTCATATAAAAATACAAAGTAATATCGTCGCTTAGACCTTTATTTTCTGAAACATAAAATTTTAGGCTATTAAACTTTACCGTTTCGGTTGAATTTTTTGCAACCGTGACCTCTTTGCCATTATCTTTTAATACCTGTTCGGCAAATGTAAATACAACCTCGTATCCACCCTTGTTTAAGTCTGTCACCTTTTTAGGACTCGCAATACTTTGTCCTAATTTGCCTGAAAATAAAGAATAAAGCACGCTAAGTTTAAAACTATCGCTAAACTTTGTGACAAAAGTATTAAACTCATCACCTTTTAGAGCTTTATATTTGCCACCCGCTTCTGTATCGGTAATTTGTATAACATCTGGATATTCCGGCAATTTCATTTCTGGCATATAGTTTAATTTAATTACTGCGCAAAGTACAATAGCTATTACAAGCAATGCTAGTACACTAAATGCTACTATTTGACTAATTTTCTTCTTCATCTTTTTTATCTCCATTGTCTTTTTTGTTTTTTAATTCATTTAGCTTTTTCTCTATTTCTTCCTTTGCCTCAACAATTTTATTAAAGTCTGCCTGAGTAATCTTTCCATTCTTTAAATAAAACTCGCCAGATTTTACTCGTTGCTCTTGTTGTGCAAGTTTTGCTTCCAACTCACGCTCGGCACTTCTTTCTTGTTCTTTTATTTTTTGCTCTTCTTGTTTTTGTTTGATTATTTCTAA
>JAGCEE010000011.1 GCA_017650795.1 Clostridia bacterium
CTTCTCACCATTTATTTCTTCGTCTGCGAAATCTACATTTGGATAGAATTTGATTAAGATTTGTGGAATTACATACATCCAGAATGCTTTTTCTGTTAACTGAGAAGCATAATTACTTTGTATTGTTCCCAATCTCAAAATCGTTTCTTCTCTAGTGTTTGTTCCCATAGCTGTTACGAAGTATGGTAATGGAATAGCACGATTAACTTCACGAACCTTAGTAGCTTGGTTTATCCAATTCTTAACAAAGGATTGAATGCTTGTTGTTTGTTCTTTTGTCAAACCATAACTAGCGGCTTGTGTAGCAGAGAAATTAGAAGTAGAATAGAAATCATCACCGTAAGATACAATCAATTTCAATGTAGAACTATTACCAAGTCTAATGTCCTTGCTCATGTGTTCTGCGCCATTGAAGGTGATAAACACACTGTTCTCAGTTTCATATACACCACTGTTAGTGAAAATTGTAGTGTCAATAACATCTCTATATGTGTAATTGTCTGTTGTGAAGGAGTTCAAGATAATTCTAATTGTCTTGTTCTTCAAAGAATCAACATTAAGAGCTGCGCCAGCATTGTCTTCTTTTGGCAATTTGATTACATTGTAGTTCTTGTATTCGTTATCAAATTCTCTGCGTCTTGGGTCATTGTTTATGTTGTATGTAAACAAATCTTCCACATTTGTAGTTTGAACAGAATAAATGTATTTAATGTCCTGTGCTTTAATTATATCAGATACTCTTATATCTAAATCTACATAAGAAGTTTCTGGGCGACTGTTGAAGAACTTTACAATGTCGGACTTGTAAATCTTCGTACCGAAATTACAATTATTCTCTAACCACTTGTAAATTTCGTTTTCAACATCACGCTTGTATTCTTGAAGTTTAGACAATGAATTTACATTAACAGTTCCTACAACATCGTAATACTGAACGATTGGTGGGAACGAATACATTTTACTATTCATAATCATTCTAGGTATAGCATTATCACGAATAGTCTTAATGTTCTTCAACCATTGTTCAGATGGGTTGTTCATATATTGAACTGCGTGGAATGAATCATAACTCCAAAGATACTTAATGAAATCTGTCAAATGACTCAAATAACTATTTGAAGTTCCATAAACAGAGAATACACCTGATTGGTTAGTTGTACTATCTGTAAGCACATTTATTGGAGAATATACTGTAGACTTTGTATTATACAAACTAGCAGCAATACAATAACATATACAGTTCTGTATGTACTTGTATGTAGTATCGCCACCGTGGTCAAAGTCTTCAATTTCGTCCTGACCCCAGGCTATTGCATTCTTAACACGAATTGGGGTACTTAAACCTTTGAAATAAGAAATGAAATCTTGCTTGGTAACGAGTTTATTGTTACTAGCAAAATACAAAGGAGCATTATTCTTAATAGACTGTTGGTCTTCAAAATCAACACCATTTGCTATATCACTATTGAAAATGAGTTTAATGTTAGAACTCATATCAATAGGAGTAGAGCCAGCGAATGTTGCCCAAATCTTATTATTGACCTTTAGTTCGGAATTAGTTGTACCAACCTTATTTGCGTCGGCGCCATCACATTCAATGTACTGAACATAAATGTTTTGGTCTTCTTTATTCAAACCATTAGAAGCAACCACACCATCACCAAATCTCAAACGAATAGTCTTGTCACTATTTGTAGTCAATGAACAAACATTGAGTGTTTCGTTTTCGTTTACTTCTCTATTTCTAATAATGTCATTGTTCAAATAGATAGAAACATCTTCTATATCATACAAGTTAACATCGGCAAATGCTTCGTCTTGTGTTTTACCGATACCAACTTTACACCAGGAATTCTTCTTAAAGAATTGGTCTTTATACCAACCATTAGGGTCTCGCTGACCATACCAGTTACTAAATTTAATGTTATCTATATCGTAGAACTGATAAGACTTACCCAACTTACTTGTGTTAGAAACACCATAAATTGTTTCTACTTTAACTTCGCCCTGGAAAACTTTAATTGGAATTAAGGTCGCATCATTGTATAACTTTTCACCAGACAATTCAATGTAGTTTACAGAATCGGCTGGTTTAGAAAAATACAATGTTTTAGACCAAGTTGAACTCTGACCATCCTCTATATCTTTTCTTGTTAGAGTATAAGAATAGTCAGTATTCAAAATATATTTCTTACCATTATAAGTTAATTCCATTTCTTCCTGTGGGAAGTAAATGGTAGCAGATTGAGTAGCCATAAGAGACTGTGGCAAAGGCCCACGAATAACCACAGCAATTTCTGCTTCAGCAGGAGTATTACGAATAGGATTATACCCAAGGTTCTTGCCGTGTTTAATCACACTACTATCCAATTTAGCAGTGTCAATAAATGCTTCTTCAGCAGTTCGTTCCATATAATAGTTAGTCATATCAGCAGTTGCTACTAGCATTTCCATAAACAAGTTATAAATGCTAGCTGATGACATATTCTTGAAGCGTGGGTCATTCTTCAAGCGAGCGGTAAAATCTTCCAGCATCTGCTGGTATGTAATACGGGTATAATTCTTGTTCATATATTATTTATTTGCTGTATTTGTAATCTTTGGCATAAAGTATTCTGGGGTTAATGACAATGGAACTAATACTTTGTTTGAACAGTCGCACTGTATTTCAAAGTATGGTTTAATACCAAAATCAATATCAGCCATATAATTGCCAAAATTGGTAAATGATAGAGCATCAAGTTCACAAATATAATTATACGCTTTCATAATAGAAACTCTGCTACCATTTATTGTTTTAATGTAACAAGCGATATTAAGTATTTGTTCGTCAATAGCACCATCTACTGTATACTTCTCTGGTTCTCTTTTAATCTGGTTTACAGAAATTTCGTTACCAATAGTAGGGAAACCAATTTCTATTGTATCACCGTTATCCATTTTGTAAGTTGGGTTAAAATCGTCCTGAATGTAATTGACATTTATATCCTTCATTTGTGTCTTAAACATTCCGACCTTACCACATTCCTTACAATTATACTTTACATAGAATGGATAATCATTATAAGTTAGATTTCTCAAATAGAAAACTAACCAATACTTGTCACCGACGAGTATATCGTTTACATTGATACCTTGTACACAATGGGCAATAATACTATTCATTACACCATCTATTGTATCACCAGTCAATGTAGACAAGTTCTTAATGTCAATGGTAGATAACTTCTTAACATACAAATCATTAGAGTAATACTTACCTTTAGATGGCAACAAGTCCTTATTCAAGGTTATCATATTCTTTTGTTGTTGAGCTGCAACCGCCATAGCGATTTGAGCCATATCACCACCCTGTGGGATTTGAGTTTCTTCAATTTTTCTTGATTGCATTTTTCACCTCACAATATAATTTTAATTTATAGTATTTATATACGCAAAAAATAAACGGGTCCATTCGGACCCGTCTATCTAAATCAAAGATTTATACCACCCAATTATGCTTCTGGGAATGCTTCCAATGTAGCAGTAGCGTAATCGTCTGAGAAGTAAGCTTCACCAGAGACAGCACTAACTTCACCAGCAACACCAGCAGAAGTTACAGGGTCCCAACCAGATTGTGGAAGAACAGTGAGAATTCTCTTATTCAATCCAGATGGGGTCTTGAGATTGAAGAAGGAATTATCAAAGCCATCCTTACTAGATGCATCTGTGTATTCCTTAGCAGTATCACTCAACTGGGTATAGATACCATCAGCATAAGATGATGCTACAAAGTAAGCAGAAATTGGGGCCTGTGGGTAATCGTTACCAACTTGGTACAAATCATTACCGTTAGATGTAGGATTCTTCATTATTATTTCTCCTTAAATTTAAATTGTTATACCGTTCCAGTTTAAATTAGAATGTGAAACCTTCACCAGCTTTAGCCCAAATAGCACCAGTGTCGAACTTGAGCAAGCGGTAATAGTTATCAGCACCCAACATATTGTTAGCGAAAGCATAACGGCTCATAACACCAACACGTGGAGAGAAGTCGTTAGGGTCAATAGCCTGATTTA
>JAGCEE010000084.1 GCA_017650795.1 Clostridia bacterium
AATATTCATGTCTTTTGTATATGTGTTCTCATTAACACCAACAACAAACATTGGCATTTCTTTTCCAGGCGCCGAAACTATTACTTTTTTTGCACCTGCTTTAATATGAGCCTCTGCCTTTTCATAAGATGTAAACACACCAGTAGACTCAACAATATACTCTGCTCCACACATAGTCCAAGGTATTAAACTTGGGTCTTTTTCGGCATGAAACATAATTTTTTTGTTGTTTACAACAAGTTGACCATCTTTTACTTTTACTTGGCCTTTAAATTTTCCATGAATGCTGTCATATTCAAACAAATATTTTGCATATTCTACATCTAAAAACGGGTCGTTAATACCAACCACCTCTACATCATCTCTTGATGCCACAGCCCTAAGAACCAATCTTCCAATTCTGCCAAAGCCATTTATTCCAATTTTAATTTTTTTCATAAATACTCCTTTATTTTAAAAATTATTTATATTTTGCTTTATTTGATACATTATCACCAATTTGAGATTTTATAAACCAAACAGCGCCAAATAGGAATGTAAAGAATAATTCCAAAATAATAAGACCAACAAATAAAATCCTTAACAATACATTTATATTTGCTCCAATAAGAATTCTACATATTATTGTTCCTGCAAACAGTAAAAGTGGAACAACAAACGACAATACTGCATTTAATTTGTTATATTTAAACTTGTACTTTAATCCACCATCATGAGAATTATAATTTACCCCAACAAAATTATTAGTTCTGGTTGTAATAGATGGATTTATTGCATTTTTTAAGGTCAAACTCGCTATTTTTCCATAAGCAACCATGCCATAATCAATAATTTTAATATTTTGACCAAAAGAAAAGTTTACAGCCTTTATAATAAATCTTTTTATTCTGCCAAACAAATTATTTTTTTCGGCACTAAAATACGAAACCTGGTTATCCTTTGTTATATCATTTGTGAGTTCTAATACTTTTTTATAATCTTCTAGTTTTCTAAAAACCACAATATGATCACCACTGCATTTTTTTGCAACAGTATTTAATATTGCCTCGGTGTTTTCGTCACCATTAAAAATATAGTTTTTTACACCATCAAAAGACTTATTAAATATATTGCAATAAATAATATCAGGATTTGCATAATTACTATTTAAAAAATCAATTACTTCTTGTATATTTTTATAATCTTTGGTATCAATTATAACAAATGACCACACTATTTAATTTCCCCCTTTAAGTTTTTTAATACGTCTTAGATGCCTACCCCCTTCAAAGTTTGTAGTTAAAAACACTTTTATTATTCTTATTGCTTTGGCACGAGACATATATCTTCCGGGTAAAACCAAAACATTTGCATCGTTATGTCTTCTTGCAAGTGATGCAAAATTTGCCGTATTACAAAGAGCTGCTCTTATTTTTGGATTTCTATTAGCAGCCATACACATTCCAATTCCTGAGCCACAAATATATATTCCAATATTATTTGCACCCTCTAACACTTTTTCGTTTCCTGCCTTGGCATAATCTGGATAATCGCAACTCTCATTTGAATAGCATCCAACATCTATTGTTGTTATGTTCTCTTTATTAAAAAAACTTTTTATTTGCTCCTTTAATACGTATCCCGCATGGTCGCAAGCTAATATAATCATTATTACTCCTTAATTACTTAATCGTATAACTTATTATTTATTATAAGTTGATAATAACACAAAAAACATAAAATTAAAAACAATTTTTAAGTTTTAACTTTTTTGATTTATTGTGCATACAATAACTATGAAATCAATAGGAGGTAAAATTATGTCATTTTACATAAACAATAATAATCCAAACAGACCTGGTCCAATAGTTGGAAGCCCACTAAATGGATTATGTGAAAAAGCACTAATAGAAACAAAAAAGGTATTTGATGCATGTTTAATACAAAATACGGAAACCGGAATTGTTTTAACCATAGATAATCAAAATCCACCAAATCCCACATTGCCACTAACATTTGTTTCGGCCGAGGCTAGTTTAACAAATCCAGCCACAATAAGCGATGTGGTAATAACAAGATTAAACGACAGACCAAATTTTGCAAATGTCACCGGAGTCGTGACAATTCCACTAATTGTCACATACCGAGATGCAAATGGAGTCCTTGGCACCGCAACTTCAAGCATAACATATCCTGTTAGTTCTATTCTTTATGTGCCTCAGCCATCACTTCACCCAACAAGTATTGAAGTGACTGCACAATTTAGAAGTCAAATTGGAACATTTACATCAGAAAACTCATTTACAGTCACTGGCTGTATTCAAATAATACTTAAAGTTGTTGCAACCGTACTTCTTTTGATACCATCATACGGATATCCAGAGATACCACCTTGCCAAGCTGGTGAAGCAAATGTATGCCCAGGAATATTTGACACACCAATATTTCCTACTCCAATAGACACTATTGGTAATAACTAAAAATGCTTAATAATATTTATTATTTTGTATTTATAAACTAAAAAGGATAACCATTTAAGTTATCCTTTTTTTATTGAATAATAAAATAATTAAAATAAATACTTTAATCATTTTG
>JAGCEE010000085.1 GCA_017650795.1 Clostridia bacterium
TCCAAAGAACAAAAAGAAAAGAAAAATTGAAATGCTTAATTTTGGTGATTTCAAGCTCGACCGAAACCAAAAACTTTCTACAACATATTCAAATGCTTTGTATTTTATACAAGGAATTTATACAAATGGTTGTGGTTATGGTGCAGGAGAAATCGGTGGTGAGAAAACACTTATTTTGGCAGACTCCCCAACTAAACTCAAAAAGTTTATTAACCCTGTTTTTAAAAAACATTTTTCAGATTTTAACATAGATTTATACAGTAGCTCTTTATTTGCAGACCCAACTGAACCTCTACTAAAGGCAGAATTGGTTGTTGATAATAATAGATTAACTCTTAACAATGATGGTAATTATTGTTCTAGACTACTATTCCGTTCAGCGACAGATGATATTTGTAGTGCTATAGATAAAGCCGGAAAGCAAAAATTACAAGATGATGTAAGTAAAGAATAATAATTAAGCCGAAGGATATTTAACTAAAATGTTAAATAAAGAAAACTAAAAAAAAACTGATTATGAAGAATAGTTAGATCACCATTAAGTCATTATCGTTTATTAAAAAAACAACCCAAGCACAAAGTTTTGGATTGTTTTTTTATTTGTAAAACTAATATAGAATTTTAAGTACTACTTATTACACTTCAAGAAATCTAAAGATTGTTTCATCTTTAACCATGAATACTATATCTAAAATCCATATAATATTCCAGCCCAAAAGAAATCTTAAAGCAGCGGCTACATAGTGTTTATCTTGAATTCTTGCTACAATTCCACAAACTGCAGAAGTAATTGGAATGATAACCAAAATCAAGCTTACGATTCTATCTAACCCAAAGTAATCTTTTGCCTTTTTTGCCATAATAGTTCCTCCTTGCCTATATAATACTATAAATCACTATAAAAAATCTATAAAAATTATGTATTTTTTGTAAAAAAAAACATAAAAGCAATATTGTAATTATTAAATCCCCAAATATATTTCTCGCTTGACGATATTTAATTCAAAATGATAAAATGCTCCTATGAGAAAAATAGAAATAGTTGCAGAAAAAAATGATAGGCTATTAAAGGTATTAGAAAAACAATGTTCAAACATTGGATATTTTGCATTTGCCAGGGCTTTAAGAAAAAAAGATATATTGGTGGACGGTATAAGAATAAAAGAAAATATTGTTGTTCCTGCCGGTTCCAAAATTACCTGTTATGTTTTAGATGATGCTTTTAAAAAAGATATGTTTAACATTATATACGAAGATAATAATATAATTTTAATAAACAAAAGCAGTGGCATAGAAACTTCTGATGGCAACTATAATATTTTAACCGAATTAAACAAATTAGGAAAAGAGGCATTTGCTGTTCATAGATTAGATAGAAATACCCTTGGATTGGTTATTTTTGCAAAAACACCAGAAGTGCAAAAGATTTTAATAAATGAATTTAAACTCGGAAATGTGACAAAATACTATTATGCATAAGTATGTGGCAATCCAAGCAAAAAAGCAACACTAACTGGGTATTTGGTTAAAAACAAAGATGAAATCAATGTAATGATTTATTCCAAAAAAATGCCGAACTCCGAAAAGATAATCACCGAGTACCAAGTAAAAAAACAAAACGGCAACACGGCCCTTTTAATTGTAAAAATAAAAGACGGAAAAACTCATCAAATAAGAGCCCATCTTGCCTATAACAAATTATATATAATAGGTGATGGAAAATATGGAAAAAATGAAATAAACGCAAAGTTTAAAGCAAAAACTCAACACCTAAAAGCATTTAAAATTGAGTTTAGTATAAAGGACGAAAACTTAAAATATCTAAACAATTTAAAATTTGAATTAGACGATAGATTTTAATTTATATAATTTATATAACATTATGTTAACATACAATTACATAATATAATTTTGATTTTTACATGTTTATTTAATATAAAAAAGGCCCAAGCACTATGGACCTTTTTATTAACTAATTATTAAAACTATCTAACAGCCTCGTCTTCACCATTTTGTTTATATCCAGAAATAGACTTTTTGGTAGATACTTTTTTGGTGGCTCCTGCTTTTTTCGCTTCTTTTTCTGCTCTCTTTGCTTCTTGTCTTGCAAGCTTTTCTTCCATTTCAAATCTTTCAATTTCTATATTGGCTTTATCCAACTCCACTCTTGCCTTATCTGCCAATTGCTTGTATTTAAGAGATTTTTTAATATGTAAATAGTCGAGAGCCTTATGAGTTAAATGACTAATACATCCGGCAACTGGTAAAATGAAAGTTGCTGTTGCAAGCAATGAAACCGCAAACCAACCAAGCCTTTTTAAACCATTTTTTGCCATATCGCCAAAGTTATTTGCTTTTTTATACATTTCGTTATTTCTATCAAAAGCATAATGCATAGCCAAGAATGGGAAAGTCACAAATTGATGCCAATATGTTTCGGCAATAACATTTACTCCTTCTTCATTATTTAATGCTTTTGCCCTATCAATGCTAGTGCTTGAAATTACATCATGTCTAAGTGATTTAATGATTTCTACTCTTTGACGTTTTGTTAATTCGTCAATATTTTGTTTTAATTCTTTTGCGCGAGCAATATAGTATTCTTTGTCATATGCCACTTCTGTTGCTACTTCTTCCATAATTCCTCCTAATGGGTGTGTGTTTTTATTATACCATCTACTTTAAATTTGTCAATAGTAAAATAAAAGATTGTTATTATATTAACATATAAATCGTTTTATTCATTTAGTATATAAGTATATTTATATAAATTAAACCTGATAATTTATGTATATAAAATTTTTATAAATATTTATAATATGTTTTCAAAGAAAGACTTTAATACCTTAAAGCCTTTTTGTTTAACATATGATTATTTAA
>JAGCEE010000086.1 GCA_017650795.1 Clostridia bacterium
AAAGAGAGGAGAAAAATAATTATGGTAGATCCTATTGCAAATTGGCTTGGCACTTGGAGTGCCAGCGTAAGTGTTGGCGCAATATTTTTAAGAGTATTTTTAGCCCTATTATTTTCGGCAATAATCGGTTGGGAACGTTCTATAAAGAGGCATGCAGCCGGTCTTAGAACATTTATGGTTTTAACACTTGGTGCAACATTTGTTGGAATACTTGATATGTTTTTGATAGAAAACCAAGGCGTTATTTTACCAATCATTTCGGCAATTTCGGTTTTAGCATTTGCAACACTTTGCAATAACACAACGCTTTTTACTTCAAGAAATCAAATTAAAGGCTTAACAACATCTTTTACATTGTGGTCTTGTGGAATTATTGGCCTATGCTTTGGAATAGGCCTTTACACTGTTGGTGTTGTCGGCTTTGTTATAATGCTTTGCACAATAAATGTTTTTCCAAAAATGGAAATATATTTAAAAAACAGGTCAAATCATTTTGAAGTATTTTTGGAATTATCAAGCAAAAATAATTTAAGTGAATTTGTTGAAATTATAAGAAAACTTGGCTTAAAAATTGATGATATCGAATACAACTCTGCATATCACGACTCTGGACTCTCGGTTTATATGGTTGCTCTTACTGTTATGTCACCCGAGTTAAAAAAATATAAAACACATAAAGAAATAATCGAGGCAATTTCGTCGCTCGATTATGTAAAACATATTGAAGAAATGAGATAAAGATTATTATTGATAAAAACCCTTAACTTGTTTATTTTAATATAAAAAATAATATTTTTATTGGTTTTTAAAACCAAGTGCTTGTTTTAATTTCTGTATTGCCCTAAATCTGTGCGATACGGAATTTTTTTCACTACTAGATGCCTCACCAAAAGACTTTTTTAAGTCATCAGACAAAAACAAACAATCATAACAAAAACTTGTGTCGCCGGTTTCTTTTTCTAATATTTTGCCATAAGTTTTACCCTCAAAATACTCATAAGAACCATCTGCACTCATTAAAACGAGCATGCAAATAAAATATGCACTTCTATCTTTTTTGCCATCTAGGTTCTTAATTAGTTTTGCCCTATTGGCGGCATTATTTCCATGGCTTCCACCATATCTTGCCGAATAAACACCAGGCTCGCCATTTAACGCATTTACACAAAGGCCACTGTCATCTGCAACAATTAGTGCATCAATCTTGCCGTTTAAAAATTCTCTAACTGCATTTGCTTTTATAAGTGCATTGTCCAAAAATGTTTCGCCGTCCTCTACAATATCATCATAATAGCCAATATCTTTTAATGATAATATTTCATAATCTGTTAATATTTGCGAAAATTCTTCTATTTTGTGTTTGTTGTTTGATGCAAGTATTATCTTTTGTTTCATTGTTTCCTCTTAAATATAAAATATATTTATAACTCTTTTTGTATTTCAAAAAACAATTCTGGCTTATTAAACTTTGTGGACATTATCTCTGCTGTTTTAACAAAACCAAGTTCATAAAACACTTTTAATGCAACCTCTCTTGATTTTGGCACGGTATCTGTTAAAAACTTTACGCCTCCATTTTTTGCTTTATCAATTAGTAGTTTTAACGCCGGCTTCATATATCCATAGCCACGAAACTCGCTTTTAATTACAATGCCTATTGTTGCCTTTTTTGTGTTTGAATCTAAATTATAATTAACATAACCAACATAGTTTTTGGTATCATAATCAAGTATGTAGGCATAATAAAAGTTTGGATTTTTTAGACGCTCCTCAAATGCCAGCCATTTTTCCTCTGGAAAATCTATACACCCCGTATCGTAATGGTATCCATAATAATTCACATCATATCCCGCATTATAACTCATCGTGTCGGCATCGGCCATACATTTTGCTCTAAACCAAAAATCTTCTTTTTGTGGAACATATAGCTCTATATTTTTCAAAACCCCCTCCAAATTATACAACCAAACAAATTATAAAAAAATGCTGTATTTTTGTCAAACAATAGCATGTACAGAACTATAATATTATTTTACTTGCAAAAATTAAGCCCTTAATGTATATTAAAAAATATGCGAATATGGCGGAATTGGTAGACGCGCTAGATTCAGGTTCTAGTGGGGAACCATGCAGGTTCGAGTCCTGTTATTCGCACCAAACAAAAACAATCCGAACCAGTTTACTGGGACGGATTTTTTTGTAAAGTCAATTACAAAATTCAAAACATTGATAAACTAATAAAAGATTGCAATGAAATTAAAGCGCTTTTGGTTTCTTCTATAAACACAGCGAAAAAATCTGTCTAACTCCTTATAAAATCAAAGTGGGTATCCCACTTGTGTAAGCAATTGGGAGTGGTAAAAATGCCAAAAAATGCTAATCAAAGTGAGTCACCGAGAAACCCTGTTTTTAGGGACTTACTACTAAAGAAAATGGCATTTTGAATCCACTCTTATCCTGCCTACAGAAAATTAAAACATAATAATAGCACAAAACCACTAAAAAGTCAGCCCAAAACAAAGAAAAATATAAAACACATATAAAGCTTTCAAAATTATATACAATTTTAAGATTTTTATGTTATAATGACATTAGTGGAGGTTTAGAAATGAACATTAACAAAGATAACAAAGGCAGAACTTTATATTGTGTAGCCGCAGATTTAATTTTAACAAAAGGTAATAAAGTTCTTTTACAAAGAAGAGCAAACACCGGATGGAATGATGGTAAGTGGAATTTAGTCGGTGGTCATATTGAAGATGAAGAAACCTTAGAACAATGTATTGCCCGTGAAGCAAAAGAAGAATTAGGAATAGAAATTAAACCGGAAGATACCAAAATCGTTCATTGTATACAATACAAATCAAATCGTTTAACAATGCAGTTTTATTTAACTTGTTCTGCTTGGAATGGAACTCCATCAATTCAGCCAGAAGTAGAAAATAATCAAGTTGTTTACAAAGCAGATAAATTAGAGTGGTTTGATATTGATAATTTACCTGAAGATTTAATTCCAACAGCAAGACAAGCAATAAAAGCTTCTTTAAGTGGAAATAGTTTTTCATCTTTAGGTTTTTCTGACGAGAAAACTTTATTGCCATAATTTTTATTTAATGATAGTGAGCAAGATAAGGAATAGAAACAAAATATGAAAAATCGTGTGGTTCGGATTCGTTATCGATTATCGCACCAAAGAGGAGCATATTACATTACTAAATTGTATTTGCTCTTTTTCGTTATACACTAGATTTTGTTTATAACTATATGCTTCTTTCTTATATAATTACAGAATATTTTTTTATGATATAAATACATTGAGGTTTACAGATGATTAAGAATTTTTTTAGACATTTACACATGATAAATAGACACCGATTTATTGTTTTTAAACTATGTTTAAAATGTGGATTATTTTGGCGTGGACTATTTCACGATTTATCCAAATATTCATTTATTGAATTTTGGGAGGGTGTTAAATATTATAATGGTCGCCGTTCGCCAATATCCAAATGCAGAGAAAATAT
>JAGCEE010000087.1 GCA_017650795.1 Clostridia bacterium
TAAATTAGAAAACAATGTAATAAAAAGTTATTTCATTTGTTTTGCAAAAGAGCCAAAATATAAAGCAATGGCAGTGAATAATTTTGACGAAAGCAAAGATTTTGAAAATGCTGTTGTGATTGATAGTCAATATTTAGATCTAATACATGTTGGTTTTTCAAAAGTTGAAAATGGCGTATTTGTTGAAAATAAACAAGATGAGATTTTGGAAAATATAACAGAAATAGTTGACAATAATGAATAAACAACATATAATAAAATATAGGAGTTTTTATGGAAGAAAAAGATAAAAACGAACTAGCAGAAAAAGTGGAAGCATTTGCTCGTGAAAAAGAAAAAAGAGAAATTGAAGCGGTTAATATTTTTGAAAAAAAGAAACAAGAAATTGCGACAGTAGAACCACCAAAGGATGAAAAAAGTGAACTCATTGAAGGTATGTTCAAAGATGGTATCAAATATCAAGTTGCAAACAATGAAGATTTACAAAACAAAGTATTAGAAACCGCAAAAACTTATACTGAAACAAAAATGCAAGTTATACAAACAAATGTTGATACTGAACATAAAGAGGCAGTATTTAACAATAAAAAAGATGCTTGTGAGAGTTATGGTTTTAATGAAAAAACAACACCGATTTGGGCAACAAAATTTATGGCAATAGGGTATTCTATTATGCTTGCAATTTGGTTGTTTATTGGTAGTTTTACATTTATGCCAGTAATATTTGTGGCAAAGAAAATATCAGTTGGATTAAAGAAAACTTGGATTGCGGTTTTATTTGCAATATTGATTTATTTGGGTGTAGTTTTATCGCCATTACTTATTGCATTAATACCACATTCGTAATGTGATAATATAAGAATTTTTATAAATGAGATTTGAAAGTGAAATAGTTTATCGAATGCCGATGACACTTAATGAGTGGTATATTAGGAGAGAATATGAAGCTCTTAATATAAAAGAATTTTATAAAAAGGAGGTTAGAAGAATGTTTGATATAGAAAAAATTGAAGCATATTATGCTGAATTAAAAGCAAAGAGAGAAGAAGCTGTTGCTGTTGCACTTGCTGAAAAAGATGTAAAAGTTGCCGAAGCATTTGAACTTGCAAAAGAAGAACTTGCAAAGAAAGTAGAAGCAGAACTTGTTGCAGAAGCAGAAGCACCATACAAACACGATATTGAATTGTGTGAGAGTTTCTTAGCAGAAGAAAAGGTAGAAGAAGTTGCTGAAGAAACAGAAGAAGTTGGAGGTGAATACTAATGGAACAAATTTTAGCGTTTATTCAAAACTATGGACTTCCAGTTTTTGTGATTGCTAGTAGTATAATTGTGTTGTTAGGAATTTTGAAACTTTGCAAAGTATTTAATAAAATACAAAATGCGAATGTAAAAAAGTTTTTATATTATGTGATTGATATAGCATTAGCATTTGGTGGAGTTGCAATTTATTTTGCGATATTCAAAGAGAGTTTTGCTGATTATGTGACAGTTAGTTTGACACAAATAACAGCAACAACAACACTTTATGCAATTTATGAAAACTTAGGTGCTAGAAAACTTGTACAATTGTTTTGGAATTGGTTTAGTCGACTTGTTCAAGAAGACAAGCACAAACAACTTGTAAAGTTTGCAAAAGCAGTTGGACTTGATAATGCAATTGAAGAATTAAAAGATGTTTCATTAAAAGAAGCGGAAAAACTGGAACAAAAGATTGCAGAAGAAAAGAAAGAAAATGCTAATATCTCAGTAGCAAAGGAAGTGTAGTATGATACCAATAACATTTAATAAAGACGACTTAAACAATGTTAAAAAAGGAAATGTTAGGGGGCAAGACCTTGCTTCCTTTCTTTCTATTTCAATGCCGAAAAGAGCAGGGGTTTTAGACATATTTGACGACCCTTGTGGATATGTGCAAATTACACCAACGACTGGTTATGCGACAGTCACAATGAAAAAAGGATATGTAAATATCTATGGCAGATGTATTTATGTTGAACAAGGCGAACAAGTACAAATTGCATTGCCTACAAGTGGAACAGTTACAGGAACATTTGGAATAAGAGTGAATTTAGGTGAAACTGGTGCAAATGAAGTTGCTTGGTTTACAAAAACAACAACATTGCAACAAGATAATATTTTGAACAATGAAATCAATGGAGTTTATGAGTTTGCTTTGTTTAATTATACAGCAACAAGTGGTGGATTGACATTGACAAAAGTTGCAACAATAATAGAAAACATTGATGATTATTTGAAAGGTGCAAATTTTACAACACAACCAACAGCAGATAAGTCAACAAAACTTGCAACAACAGAGTTTTCACAAAATTTAATTGATACAATAAGGACGGTTGCAAATAAAGCTCAAAAGGGTAGTCTAAAACTTGATAATGGAATAATTATTAAGTGGGGTTTTGTTTTAACTCAAAGAGCTAATACAAATATATATGTTCCTTTTGACACCACATATCCTTTTACAAGTGTTTATAATGTGCAAATAACTCCGAGAAATTATATCTCAAATAATTTTACAATAGGACTTATTGCATATGATAATAATGGATTTAGTTATGTTGTAACTAGTGACACAATCGATTGTATGTATTTAGCAATAGGAGTATAAAATGGATAAAAGAGAATTGCAAGTTATCAATAAAGCAGTAAAAGAAAAATACAAATATTATAAAGTATGGAAAATTTTAGCAATTGTTTTTATGGGATTGACGATTTTGTTTGGGACTTTATATTTTGCGAGTGGTGATGTGTTTAGACAAACAACGAATAATAATGATGTTGAGATTGTGAATAATGGTGATAGTAATAACAATGGAGTTTATATAAACAACTAATGGCAGTTACTTTATTTCACAAA
>JAGCEE010000088.1 GCA_017650795.1 Clostridia bacterium
AACTTCAACCTCTCGTTGAAATTAGCATCGCTATATTATCACACCTCTTTTTTCTTTGTCAATAACTTTTTTAAACTTTTTACCTTTTTTTTATCTTTTTTTTCCTTTATATACATTCACTCGGCTATGGGGTGGCAAAAATTGGCGTTATATATTGTAAATTATATATACAAATAAAAATTAGTATTGATTTATATTATACACTTATGATACAATGTATTAAACAAAAAAGGAGGCAAGTATGGCAAACAAAGTAAAAAGAGGTGGTTTAAACTACTTTGTATGGCTTATTATTATAGTGGTAGGGCTTGCATGTATTTCTGCAAGTATATTACTTTTTAATCCAAATAAGGATGTATTTGGTATTGGTTTAAAATACATCTCACACCTTGGTGAAAATAACTACAACACAATTAAAGTAGATGATGACGAAAAGGATATTACAAGCTTAGATATAGATAAATTTAATTTTAATTCTACTTATGCTGATTTTACCATTACAAAAGATACTAATTATTCGCAAATAACATTCAATATGGATAGAAAAGTAAATGGGTTTAGCAACGATAAAGATTATAAGGGCTGTTATTTGGATTTTAAATATGAGGACAAAACCTTAACTGTTGATGTTGTTGCCCCAAACCTTTGGCTCCCTTTTGGGAAAACAATAAACATTGTTGTATATTTCCCAAAGACGTATGATTTAAGTGAAAAAGCCTTCAACTTTAATACAACAGAAGGAAGCATCACCCCAGCATTAAACAACAGCACGGCTAATATAACAATTAAAGATTTAAGCATTACGACAACTTCCGGCAAAATTACTCTTAATAATAATTTAAATGTGGTTTCTGGAAATGTGAGTATTAAAAGTGAATCATCTAAAACACTTGTATATTGTGATATTTCTTCAAATTTAAACTACATAACAAAATCTGGCAAATTGTCAGTTGAGAATATATCTGGCAACCTTAATATCGATACAGATGCCCTAGATGTAAAATGTGGTGAGATTGGCGGAAATATTTCTTATGCCAGCAGAAGTGGATACATTCGAGTTGATAAACTAGGCAAAGATGCCTCAACAGGAAACTTTTCTGCCGAGGCTGATAAAATGCATATTGCTGATATTTTAATTGGCGAAATGACTGGAAATATAGATATTCCTAACGGAGAAAAATCAAATATAACAATTTCTAAAATTTTAGGCGAAGCTCTTATTGAAACAACATCGGGCTATATTAAAATAGAAAATGCAAACAATAATGTGTCATTAAAAACAACTTCTGGAAACATTTGGCTCACACAAACAAGCGCATCAGCAAAATCCGAATTAGAAACAACATCCGGCAAAATAACAACAAATTTAACACAAGTAAAAACCGTTGATTTAAAGAGCGAAAAAGGACTTATAGAAATTCATGTTGCTACCGACCTTCAATTTAAACTAAACTATTCAACAGAAAAAGAAATAAGGGTTTCTTGGATTGTGGGCAATATGGACAAAACAGGAACACTTATAGTTGGCGGAAATGCCGAAACAACAAATGTTATAAATGCCACAACAAAATATAATAAAATTGAAATATCTGACGGCTTTGCTTTAAACTAAAACAAATAAAATAAAATCTGTAAACCAAAAATGAACCACCAGATAATCTGGTGGTTTTATTGTACAAAAAATCGCCAAACAATTTGGCGACTTTTTTTAATTTAATTTTATTGTTTCATTTTTTCTTCTAACTTTTCAAATAATTGTTTTTCTAATAAGATGTTTTTAACACAAATATATTCGTTTTTGCTTGATACATAAAAACCATCTGTTATAAATTCTGCTTTTTTAATCTCTACAATATCTTCTATTGCAATTCTTGTGACTTTTTTATGTGCTCCATCATCATAATAGTAAAATGCATTGTTTGTTAAAACATAGCCAACATTTTTATTATATTGAAACGTCTTAATAAACTCAAATAATACAGTCCATGTTCTTAAAAGACAAAGTCCGAGCGGAGTTATTATAACAAACCAATAATCGCCAGAAACCTGCAATAATTTTGCTAAAAAGTAAAAAGAAGCGAAAAGCATTACGGCCCACATAAATATAAAAACCATATTCGATATTAAAAAATTTTTAACAGTCGCTTTTTTACTAAACGAATACTCGCCCTCAATTTCTTCTTTATCTACAAAATACTCTTTTATTAAATCCATAAAACCCCCAATTTTGTTTTTATAATTAGAATAATACAAATAATTGTTTTTTAACTTTACATTAACAAAGAAACTCTTTTTAAAATGAAAATTTATTGTGTTAAATTAATACTTTCTACTCTTCTGTTTCCACTACTTCTGTTGCTACATCCTCGTCCAAAATATCTGCAATACACTCTACTCTTATCTCATCCAAATAAGTGTCTGCCCTATACAAATAATAAGTATCAGATGTCACATTTTTTTCTTTGCCATAAAAATATACATACTTGCCATCAAAGTCCATTAAATCTGAAATAAATTCAGTAATGTTAGAGATTTGGGTTTCTATTTTATCTTTTGCAGAAATTCTATATATTCCGTCATCGTCAGAATAATAAATATATCCGTCCTTAGCAAATTGAATTTTTGCAGATTTGTCACTAAGTTTTTTTGCCTGAGAAATGTTTTCAGATGTCATGAGTTGAATATACAATTTTTTATTATATATAAATGCAAAACAATTATTATTGGCATCTTCACAACTAACATATATTAGGCTAGAAATAGCATTGTCGTCGTCATAAGAAAGATGTCTTTTTGAATTACTTGTTGAGAAGTCGGTTGAATAAACTATGTTTTCATTCCCAACTTTTTTTGAATAGAATAAAATTCCATTATCGTATGCAAGCAAACTTATTGTTTGGTTTGAACTATTTAAGTTTTCTATTTGACTAAGTTCGCCGGTTTTTATACTAACCTTATACAAAAGATTGCCACTAAAAGCCTGAGCACTCGTTCTATCTGTTGTAAAATACAAATATGAAATATCTTCTTGATTTTTAGGGAACACAATGTTTACCACTTTTGTGTCACTAACTAAATTTTTAACTCTTGTTTCGTTGTTGGAAACATTTATGGTTTTTAGTTTGTTGTCATCAAAAATAATCAACATTTGATTTTCGCCACCGGTTAAATATATCTTTGCACCCTTTACTTCTGTTGTGTATAATTCTTTAAGCCCAGTGCCGTCAAGCCTTATTCTAAAAAGTGTTGACAATTCATACTCGTGTTCATTCTTGTTGTTTTTATGAATGTTTGGAGTTGTAAAATACAAATATTCGTTTACAACAAACATATTTGCAGTTTCGTATGCAGAAATTTTATCCACCACCTTTTCATAGTCAAATTCACCATCTTCGTTTTTTTGAATTTTAAACCACGAACTTCTTGGATGTGTTTGTCTATCCAACTGCAATCTGTTTATTGAATATTGGTTTACATTGCCATCATTATCCCCATCTTGTAATGATGAATAATTTTTATATGCGTTTCCAAAAAACATATAGTTGCCACTTCCAACAACAAATCCTCCGTTGGATACAACATTTGAATAATCGGTTGGCATTTCTAATCTTGGTGCGCAACCGGTGAATATAAGACATACGAATAATAGTAGCATAATGGTTGCTAAAAATGTTTTTTTCATAAAAATTTAAGTCCTTTATAAATAAGAAGTATTTTATAAGTTTGTTTAGGATTTTTTTGACCTAAACTTAGGTCATTATATCATTGGCACATTGTTATGTCAAATTTTTGTCGGTATTTGATTTTTGGCATTTTTTAATGATTTTAGCCAATTTATTCTTCGTCATCTATGTCCCTTAAAACTATTTCGCCTTTCTTTTGACGATTTTTTTGTAATTGCTTTTGTTTTTTAGTTCTGCGCTTTTCAATAACATCACTATTAACTTTCTTAATTTTTTCAAACAAATAATCACTAAGTTTTGGCATAAAGAGGTGAAGCGGAATTGCTGTTCCAATTAAAACAACAAAAATAATAATTACATTTAGTGTTATATCTGTTATTCCAATATACTTTCCTAAAACCAAAATTGAAGTTGTGAGCATTGTCCCACACAGAGAGCAACAAATAACTCTAAGAACATTAAATGGCAAACATAAATACACAAGATTAACAAGACCACTTCCCAACAAAACCAAAGTGCTTGCCGTTTGATATTCACCCGCATTTATAAGGTTTAAATTAGCAAGAGCAATCACAACCAAAACATTAAACAACATTAAAAGTCCATTTGGAAGTGCACGCTTTAAAACTTGAGGAATAAAATCTCCCTTAATCGCATTAGTATTTGGCTGAAAAGCAAAAACCAAAGATGGAAGCCCAATAATAAATAGTTCTAATGGTAATAATTGACTTGGACTAAACGGATACGGACTAAGCGTGATTAACGTAATTAAAGAAAGTAAAATAGTAAATACCGTTTTCATTAAAAACAAAGTGCTTGACCATTGAACATTATTTATAACACGCCTACCCTCCCATACCACAGCTGGTAAGGAAGAAAACTTGCTATCTAAAAGTACTATGTTTGACAAGCTTCTAGCAACCTCGCTGCCATCGGCCATTGCTATTGAACAATCTGCCTCTTTTAAAGCAAGTGTGTCATTAACACCATCGCCGACCATGGCAACAGTTAACCCTTGCTTTTTTAATGCCTTTAAAATTACATGCTTTTGCTCTGGGCTAGATCTTCCAAAAATTGTAAAATCATCTGCGATTTTTTCCACCTCAGATAAACTCATACCCTCTAAACTAATGCAAGCATCAGCGTTTTCCACCCCAACACGCTTGGCAATATTAGAAACAGTATATGGATTGTCGCCAGAAATAATTTTTATTGCAACGCCATTATTTTTAAACCAATTTATTGTATCTATTGCATCTTCTCTTATATGGTCCTCTAATATTATCATTGCGAGTGGTTGCATTTTTAGTGGGAGCTCGTCTTTTAATACCAACTCATCACTATAAGCAAGCACTAAAACCCTTTTCCCTTCGTTTTGATAATAAAACATGGCTTTTTCTATCTCTTTATCCAGTGTCCCCAAGTGCAAAAATTCTGGCGCCCCTATTGCAAAAGTACCCAAGCCTTCAAAGGTTGTTATAACACACTTACGCCTACTAGAAAACTCAATATTGTTTATTGCAAAAAAATCATTTGAGGTTTTGTAGTACATAATTAAAGCACTGTTTGTAGTGTTTGTTGCTGTTTGCACATTTAAAATATTTGATATTATTTTTTTAT
>JAGCEE010000089.1 GCA_017650795.1 Clostridia bacterium
AATATTGATACTTTGATTAAGAATGGTGCAAAATTTGATGTTATGGAAACCTAATGTATGACACTAAAGGTTATTGAAAATTTTTACGCAAAGAAGAGCATTAAGTTATCTGATGCGTTTACTGTCTTTTTACGATTCAAGAATGATTTCATTGAATATCCAAGTTGTGTAGGATTTTCTATTCCTAAACTTGAACAAGATGAAGATGTTATGACCTATGGTAATACATCGCAAACATTTTTAATTCCTAAGTATGATAGCTGTAAAGAATTATCATTGACATTCTACGAATACATTATCAACAAAAACTTGATTGGTGAAATTTACAAGCTAATTGATGAATATAGCACATACACACTTTCACAAGTATTCAGTAATGAAATTGGTTTAAGTAAAAACTATGGAGCTTATGATGAAAAGTTTCTACCCGAAGTAGAAATTAAAATTGCTAACAATGTTCTACATCGTTGGATTTACCATTATAACTTTAAGAATCTAAAGATTGTAAACTATAATATACCTTCATTTGAAGTACAAGGAGATGCCCCTTGGCAGATTACTGTCAATTTCTCTTTTGAATCATTTGAAAAGGGGGTAATCAATGAAGAAATTTGGACTACACCTAAGCAGAAACAAGATGTACCTGCTAAGACTACAGATACACCACAAGTCAATGACCCTAATGGTAAAGTCAATGTTGATGGGGTAAATGTAAATGGTCAAGATATTTCCAAAGACCCTGAAGCCATTCAATCTGAATGGAAAGAAAGTATCAACAATGACGATTTACATACAATGGATAATGAACCATTGTTGAATCCAGCTGTAGGATTGTTACCAGACCTTGATGATGAAGATGATATTACACCTGAAGTCCAAAGTGAAATGTGGAAGCAAGATGTAAACAAGGACGATTTACAATCACTTAGAAATGAAAATGAACTTAGAAGACCTGAACTTGCTGAATTGGATGCCTTGGAACTTGATGATGAACCTATCACAAGTAATCCTAATATCAATTCAAATACAAATGGTGGTAACAAGACACCAGACAATTCTGGACCAAAGTCTAATCCAAACCCTGGAAGTACGGGTGGTCAAGATGCTAGTAAGGCTTATGAACAAGCTAAATCAAAAGCTGCTCCAAAGGAAGACCCAAAGCCAAAACTAGATACACAGCCAAAGGAAGAAAAGAAGACTCAAAAGAAACAAGAAAAGTCTTATAGTCCTACAATGTTGGCTGAACAAGCTGCTAAGTATGATATTTCCCAAGGAACTAAGCAAGGACAAAAGGGTAGTTACTATTCTGTCGGTATGAATGATATGGGAACAAATGCTAATGATAGAAAAGAATTTGATAGTGCTTATACCAAGTACATCAAGAATAATGCTCCAAACAAATAAATATATAAAAGGTTACGAATATGGCATTAACATCTATATGGAATAATTCATTTTATAATAAACCACCGATTCCTAAGTGGGCTTGGGAATTGGATTTCAAGTCATACTTTGTAAATGTTCATAGTGATGATAATGCGGGTATGAAGAACATGAACTATGCTGACAATCTAGCTCACGCAGCAGTTTCTTGTCAATGGGGTGCAAGACAAGGTAACTTGATTTCAGTATATTATGCCGGTGTAGAAGCGAAGTTACCTGGCCGTTCACAACCTACTGGTGATTTGACAATTAAATTCAATGAAAATACATCTATGAATGTAACCAAGATTCTTGAAGAATTGTATCACGCAGAAATTACTTGTGATTCGTATTTTACTGGTCAAGAAGGATATGCCTTCAACAAACAATTTAATAAGATTGATAGAGTTATAAGATTGTTGATTCACGAACCATCTGTCCTAATGGAAATTGACCCGGATTCATTCACTATGGCTAGTAAGGCAAATGGTAACAAACAAACTGTAGGAAAATTAAAAGATAATCAAAGAGATATTTTGACTGTCATTGAATATCATAGCTGCATTATGTACAAACTAGACCCAAACGATTTGTCTTATGAAGATGAAGATGGTGTAATTAGCCATACAGCCACATTTAGTTACGATTATATGACAGTTGGT
>JAGCEE010000090.1 GCA_017650795.1 Clostridia bacterium
AACTTCAACCTCTCGTTGAAATTAGCATCGCTATATTATCACACCTCTTTTTTCTTTGTCAATAACTTTTTTAAACTTTTTACCTTTTTTTTATCTTTTTTTTCCTTTATATACATTCACTCGGCTATGGGGTGGCAAAAACATAGCGGATTAAACTTATAATCACATTGTTTTATCCACAAAAAAAGCCACAATTAAATGTGACCATTTTTTAAATATTGGGTTTTTATTGAGCATTTTCTATTGCTGTTATCTGAAACGAAAAGTTATTTAATATTTCAAATGATTCTGATGCGGTGTTTCTTGTGAATATTATTTCCATTCTAACCATTTCATCAACACCCACTTCTGCCATGTTGTTTATATTTAACATTCTGCCTACTCTTTCGCACTTTGCATTGCTTATATTACTTTCGTTGTCGTACATAACAGTTGTGTTGTCATTTATGATATATTGTACTTTTGTATAACAAAGACTTGTTTTTTGATTGTTTTTATCGGTTGTTTCATTTATGCCTACACCTGTTAATGAAATGCTAAGTGGCAACTCCATGTTTTTATTTTCTACTACTACTACAAATTTAATAACATCTATATTATTAGAATTATCCTCTTCATCATAAACCATCAATGTTTCGCCAATTTCCCATCTAGGAAATGGGGATTCGTTAATTGTTTTTGATGATATTTCGCTATTTTCATCATATGTTCGCATTGGATAATTATTGGTTGATGGTTGGTCGTTATCTATGGCATCTTGCCCTAAATAATACCATCCGGAAATGGCACAATAAGATATCTCATTACCCAGCACAAACTCTACATTGTTGTTAGTAAATTCATTTCCTTTAAGCAAGGCTGCAACACCCAAACCAAAAAATGCAACCAAAACAGCTAAGAATAATGTTGAGAATATAAATCTACCTATACTCATAACTTTACCTCTTGTAAAAATTATAAATAAATTTTTGTTGTATTGCAACTAAAATTATGCTTTTTAAAAATTAGTTGTAAAAATAATAATTGTAGAACAAAAAATGCTTGCAAATAAAATGTTAATGTGATAAAATAGGTCGAAATTTTAAAAGGAGTCAAAACCATGCCAAATATTAAATCAGCAAAAAAAAGAGTTTTGGTTACACAAAAGAAAAATGCAATCAACAAATCAGTTAAGTCTGAAATAGCAACTGCAAAAAAGAAATTTTTAGCAGCGGTTGATGCTAAAAACGTTGATGAAGCTACAAAACTTTTAAGCGAAGTTGTGTCTTTAATGGATAGTGCTGCAAGAGAAAATATAATCAGCAAGAACTGCGCATCAAGAAACCAAGCTAATCTCGCAACTAAATTAAATGCAATAAAATAGTTTTAATTTTAAAACAGCCCTGAGTTTATCAAGGCTGTTTTTTTGTTGTTTTAGCTATTTGACCAATTCGTTTTTTATTACATATTGACAATAGAAAATATTAAATAGTAAAGTCCATTTTCCTGAGCCATATTTCCACTTTTAATATTATAATCGGTTTCCAAAATTAAGTTTTCTATATTTTTTAGTTGGCTTGCAGTAAATAGCTCTGCTTGTTGTTTGGCTTTGGATATTGCGTATTCCTTGCAACCAAGTTGTGTCGCCAATTCGGCATTTGTTTTGTTTTTGTTTATTTTGCTAAAAAACAGCCTTCTAAAATGACCTGCAATAAGACCCAAAGTTTTTATGATTGGCTCGTTTTGTCTTTGCATGCCATACAAGATTTGGTGTGCTTTTTTTATGTCTCTTTTTGAAAGGGCATCAACTAAGTCAAATACTTTTATTTCACGTTTAGGTCTAGTAGTATATCCCATATCTTCATATTTTTTACCCCAATCTATTTGCCAGTTTGGAGTTAATTTAGTTTTAAAAGGCATACTTCTAAATCTGTTAAATATAACTTCATTTTGTTTTAAAGCCTGTAAATCACTAACTGTGAATAATGGTCTAATTGGAGGAGCTGGCTCATCCTTCTTAGGTTTTTCTGGTTTTTTATCACCAAGTAATTTACTAATTTCTTCTAATGCAGCAAGCTCTGTAGACATGATATATACAAAGTTACCACAGGTACCTTTAATAGTTTCAGCTACATCTTTACCATAAACTTTATTTAATTGTGAGAAGTTTTGAATAACGAATGTAAATCTAATATTTCTTGATCTAGATG
>JAGCEE010000012.1 GCA_017650795.1 Clostridia bacterium
GTAGCTTCATATCAAACAAATGATTATGTTACACCGGTTTGCTATAAGTGTAAGAAAGTGATTGAAAGTCTATACCCTAATGTGACTGTTACACCAAAAAGTCATACATAAGGTATGACCCCAACAAAGATAGATACAACCGAAAAAACATTTGCGACAAGTTTAAAGGACAGTAATGGCGTTACCCATTCATTGATTAACAAGATTGATATTGGCGAGGGTTGCAAGATAACCCAGATAAGACCTAATTTCAATTCTTATTATTACACCAATGAAACGAAAAAGACGGCGATTTGTTTACATTTCACCGTTGGCAATCTAAAGGGTGATATTGGTTCTTTGGCTAAAAAGGACAACAAAGTATCTGTCCAATATGTTGTAGATAGACAAGGTAATATCTATAATTTGTTTGATGATAAGTATTGGAGTTATCATTTGGGTTCTAATTGCGTAGGCACAAATGGTACAATGAGTAAGCAAACAATAGGCATTGAAATATCCAATTATCGGACCGCTAAAGTTAAGTGGTAACAATCTATTGGATGCTTATGGAAATGTTTATTGTACAAAGGCAGAAACACAATACTACAAGGAATGTAACTATCGTGGATATAAGTATTATGCTACAATGACTGATGTTCAAGAAAAGGCTGTAGCACAATTACTAATCTACTTATGTAAACAACATAACATTCCAAAGGTATTCAAGCCAAATGCTGACCAGATATTTTCATCAAATAAAGAGGCACAAGATTTCAAAGGTATAATCTTACATACAAGTGTAAGAAAGGATAAGTTTGACTGGCCTTTAGAAATGTTAAAGGGTGTTCAAGACAAGATGGTAGAAAAGCCATACACCCAAGTTTGTAAAGACCCAGCATTTGATTTAAAATTTAATGGTATTCCAGACTTCACAGGAATTTTTAAATGAATTTTAATAGAGCATTAAACATACTTAAAAAGAATGATATGACATTGGTAGAAAGTGCCAATGACAATGTAGTAGTTACTTGTAGAAAACGAATTCAAGACCACATCAATAGGGTAAAATATTTTTACAATATCTTGGTTGAAAGTGGTCAAATTCCATTGGAAGATATTGACATTAAGCGAGTGATGAAACACGATGCTGATAAACTTAAATACAATAATCTTAAAAGACAAGCCCTAAGATATTGTGGTGATAGACAGCTTACACAAGAAGAAAAACAACAAATCAACGATGTAGTTATGGAACACATCAAGTCCAATCCACATCATTGTGAATACTGGGGTGCTGGTGATTACAAATCTTTGGGTATAAATTGTAAGGAAATGTATGACACATTCCTTTATGAAATGTGTGCTGATTGGGCGGCTACATCGGAAGAAAATGGAAACTCTTTAATGGGTTGGTGTGATAAGGTAGTTAATAATAAGTTTATGTTTACCGAACACCAAGTAGATTTAATTTATTCTGTTTGTACTTATCTTAAAGATTACATAGACCCAAGCCTTAAAAGGGATTATGGATTGAAGAGTATAAAGTTATCCCAGTTATGGTAAACAAATTTTTACATTAAAAAGGTATTGACAAAACAATATCTTTTTTTATTGTTGGTCATAAACATTTTAACAATTACAAAAACAATGCGACCTCCTTTTGGTTGTTGTTGATTGTAGGGTTTTGCATTGTTCCCTACATTTTTAAAAAGAGAGGTAAACTATGTTCGGAAAACCACTTGCTTATATCGTAAAGATTAAGGAAATTCGTGAAATTCCTGGTGCTGATAGAATTGAACTTGCTACGGTTATGGACTATACCGTAGTTGTAAAGAAGAATGAATATCAGCCTGGTGATTTGGCTATGTATGTGGAAGTTGATTCCCTTCTTCCCGATGGTCTAAGTGATGAACTTAGAAACAAGTACAATGCTATTAAGTCCGGTGAAATTGGTAAGGATTGGTCTGAAGATGAAATTAAGTCTGCACTAGCAGAAATTCAAAATCAATCAAAGTACCCATACTTTGAATTTCTTAGAGATAAGAAGTTCAAGATTAAGTCAATGAAGTTATCCAAGTTTGGTGTAATTTCACAGGGTATTCTTTTTAAGCCTACTGAACTTGGTTTGGAAAAGGTAAAGGAAGGTAAGGATTTCACCCTACAATTTGGTATTACTGAAATTGTTCAAGATGCCGAAGAAGCAGGTCTTAATGGCAAAAAGGATAGTTGGGTAGTTCGCAAGCTAATGAGATATAAGTGGTACCGTAATTGGCGAAAGCGACACAATGTAGCAGAAGTTTGGGATGCTACTAACCCACCAAAGTCCGATGAAGAAAATGTTCAAAAGACTTATACCAAGATGTATGAACTTTACCCTGAAGAAGAATGGGTAGCAACCGAAAAATTGGAAGGTCAAAACATTTCTATATTCACTGAAGAAATGGAACCCGGTTGGTTTGCAAAGCATATCTTCCATAGGGCAAAGGACAAGCGAGTTGGTGTATGTTCAAGAACCCGTGAATTGAACAAGAAAGGAAATGGAAAGAATTTCTGGGACACCGTCATTCGTGAAAAACTTGATGAACAAATTAAGAATATCCCGGGTGAATGGTGGTGCCGTGGTGAACATTTGGGACCAGGTATTCAAAAGAATATCTACAAACTCCCAAGAACTACCATTAGATTCTTTGATTTCTACCGTAAGGAATACTACATTGATACCAAGTTTGGTAAGGTAAGAAAGTTCAGATGGGTTAAGTTGAACTTTGAAGAATCTGTAGCATTTGCCAAGCAGTGGAATTTACCATTTGTTCCAATTCTTGATGAACACTACAAGTTGCCAAAGGGCGGCCTTAATGAACAAGGTGTGTATGTATCAGGCTCCGACATTATGTTGCAGCAAAGTGATAAGCCTACCGTCTTTGGTAATGACCTAAAGCACAAGAGAGAAGGTTTCGTTCTCCGCCTTAGAAACGATTACAATGTATCTTTCAAGGTGAAGAATCCTAACTATTCTATCTAAACAAAATAAATAACATTATGAATGACAAGAATTTAGCAACATTATTTAGCATAATTTGTATAATTATTGTTATCATAATGTTTTTTAGTTGGTGCTAGGGATGAAAGAAAAATTATTTTGTTTTTTGATGATTGTTGTTTCATTGATTAACACAGTTGCTATGTGTTATGGTATATACTTATCTTTTGTAAAAGAAATTTATGTATTGCTACCGATACTAATTTTATTACTAGCATTGTGTGTTTATTCAGTGAAGATATATTTAACTTAACCAAAAGGATGAACTATGAAAAATGATAAACTTATTAACAAGACAAATACACAGGTAGGCAAGTTCTATGGACTTATTGACACATTAGCCTTGTGGTGGAAGTCAAAGGGACACGATGATTGTTTCACGGACTTGCTTAAAGTAGAACCAAATATGCATGTGGGTGAAGATATTTTTGAACACCCCGTTGCAGGTGCTTATTCTATGGAACAAAGGGAAGCTGTCCATAATAAACCAAGTGTGGTTTATGAAGGTCATATTGACACCACCAAGGAAAAGGTGGCAAAGTTCCTAAAGAAGTTATTTGGTTCAAAGAAACCAGTATTTGTAGACGATAACATTTAATTGTAAACAAATATTAACAACTAAGCCATTGACAAACTCAATGGCTTTTTCTATTTTTATACTAGAAATTTAACAAAAGGAAATAACTATGAGAATTTTATTAGATATGGACGGAGTGCTTTGTGATTTTGACCAGCGATGCGATGAACTTAATTGCTGGCGTACTGATATTCACAAGTGCGATTGGAAGAAAATGGAAGAAATTGGTGAAAGTTTTTGGACGGATATGAAGCCATTAGATGAAGGTATGTTGTTGTTCAACTATCTTATTCAGTATTGTGAAAAGAATGGTCACGAATTGGGTATTCTTTCCGCAGTTCATTTGCCTTGTGGTAAGAGGGGTAAGCGAAAGTGGCTTACGAAGAATGGACTTGCTCAGTTTATGAAGTACCCTAACATCAAGATTATCAACAATGGTAATCAAAAGTACAAGTTGGCAGAACCCGATATGTTGCTTATTGATGATAGGGTTGAAAATTGTGAAAAGTTCATTGAAGCTGGTGGAAAGGCTATTAGGTTTGATGGCAATTCCGCTAATGTAATCAAGGCATTGGAAGAGGTATAATATGTTCCCATTTATCAACTTGGGTTGGATTCCCGGTTATCTACAAACTTGTAGTATGATGCAGCAACAGCAACTACGAAACAAGCGTCACCAAAGTTTAAGTGTAGATGAATTTGGTCAAAATGTAATGAGTTACATTGATAGACACCCAAGACGTGACTACATATATAGTCATACATTGGAATTATCAAAACTTTTTTCTGAATGTTATGATAATGGTGAAACACCAGAAGAATGTTATTCAAAAGTCCTTAATCTTTATGGAGTATAAAATGCCTTATATTATTGGAATTATCTTTGTTGTTCTTGTAGTAAGCGGTTTGGTTATGGCACTAAAGGAACAAGCTGAAACAGAGAAATTGTTGAACATTCCTTATCGTGTTGTAAAGAATGGTGTTGGAAAATATCTATTGCAGAAATACAAAAAGATTGAACACAATTATACAACTGATGACCCAAGAGATGCAGGTTATCATTATGAATGGGTTACCGTTGATACTTATGATGATTTGCAAGATGCCAAGATTCAATATAGAATTAGAGCTGCAGAAGCTAAACATCTAAAGGAAAAGGAAGAACAAAGTAAGAAATCTGAAGAAGAATTAAAGAAACAGAAAGAACTTGAAAACACCATTGTAGAAGTTATCAAAATGGAGGATTAACTATGAATAAGAAGCAACTCATTAAAGGACTGAAAGTAGTTGGTATGGACTTGTTCGTGTGGATTTGGGCTTTTGCTTTTTTCGCAATTTCAAGACACATTGATAACTTTATTTTACAGTGCTTGGTAATGTCCGTTGGTATGTTCCCGGGTAACTGGTATATCCTTGAATACCTTAGAAAGAAGTACGAAGTATAATGGAAGACGAAGAAAATAAAAAAGAAAAACCTGTTCTGGGTGAAATGATTGCTAATTTCCCAGTAGAAGAATTGAAGAAAGCTATGCTTCATTTGGACAGGTTTGATGATGAAGTAGTGACCGATGAAAAGGTTAAGGCTGTAGAAGCTGAACGAAAACTTGAAGATGTTTCAAACAAAATAATTGAGGATAACTTATAATGGCTAGATTTACTTTGATTACGGGAAAGATGGGTAGTGGTAAAAGTGCAGTTTCTAAGTTGCTTAGGGACAAGCACTTTATTGTAATTGATAGTGATGCCGAAGTAAAGTCAATCTACAATGAACCAGAAATCTTTTGTGAACTTGTAAAGCATTTTCCATTTGTATTGAAAGATGGTGCTTTGGATATGAACTATATCCGTGATACCATTCTTGATGAAGATACAGCTGACAAAGATTACATTATGAGTTTGGTTATTCCTAGACTTTTGGATAAACTAACAACCAAGTATGAAGATAGCAAGGAAATGATTTTCATTGAAGCAGCATTGACACAAGAACTTGGTTGGTGTGTAAATTATCTTGGAATTAAGAATGTAATCAAAGTAAATGTAAACGAAGATTTACGAAAAGAAAGGCTTGTCAATCGTGGTGTTTCTTTGGAAATGCAGGAAAAGTTTGACAAGATTCAAGATGAAAAGTATATAAACGAATATTGGTGTGGTGGTTCATTAATTGGCAACAATGGCGAAATTAATATTTTTGACATTAACAATGATGGTACACTTAAAGATTTGAATGATAAACTTATTGAAATTCAAATGAAACTTGGTATGACACATCAAGAAAAACTTGCAACTTATCTTAGGTATTTGCAGGAAATACCATTCTATTATCCTGAAAATGCTTGGTGCTACAGTTTCTACAATAGTTGTGGTTGTAAAGGTTGCCCATTCCCTTGTAAGTCTATTGATAAGGATTGGAAACGATTAGAAGAAAGGAATAGGGCAGAAATCTTGAAAAGACCAAATGCACACGAATTACCGGATGGAACAATAGAATTATCTTATAGGTATGAAGATGGATTTGAAAACAAAATTACTAACACAAATGAAAAAGGTGCTTAAAATGGGAATATTCGGAAAACTGGATAAGTTTGATAAGCTATTTAAGGATAGATTGGGTGTAAATATAATTCACTTGAATTATTGTATAACAATCAATCACTTGAAAGATTCACAAAAGAATATCCTAAAGCATTTGGGCTGGGATGATGATACAATTA
>JAGCEE010000091.1 GCA_017650795.1 Clostridia bacterium
AATGCAGTGCAATTCATACAATGACCAAATATTGCCATTATATTTCTTAAAAATTCCCTAAGCCATTCTGGCTTGTTAGGAACAAGAAAATGGTCCCATTCAATCCATTGATTATAAATAATCTCTCCGTTTTCTCCAATTTGAATTAAATCATCAAATATACCCATATTATATCAAATCTCCTTTTAAAATGCAAAAGGTTGAAGAAATATTAGAATTTCTCCAACCTTTTTCTTGCATTTTAGCATATGATTTTTAAAAATTCAAGTTTTAGTGTCAAAAATTTGATAATTTACATTTCAAAATCTCGTTCTTTTCGTCTTCTTTTTCTATCTTCTTGCTCTCGGAGCATTTCGGCTAGTTTACGGTCAAAATCTTCATCGGAAAGCCCGCTTTGTTTTTCTTGCTCTTCTTTTTCTATTTTCTCTTTTTCTTCTTGTTCTCGTTTCAACTCATCTTCAATAATTTTTTCATTAAGCTTATCTGTTGCTTCCTTAACATAATCGCTATTAACACTATTGTAGATTCCGATTGTTGTTTTCACGTCTTTATGACCTAAAAGTTGCTGAATTACTTTTGGATTTTCATTAAGTTCAAAGAGCATATTTGAAAATGTGTGGCGAAGAGAATGGAAGTGAATACCTGAATTTTTTAATCCATTTCTTTTCTTAAATCTATCAAATATATGTCTACAACCTGAATATGTTCTAAGTGTGCCATCATCGTTTGCAAACACATAAGAACCGGACAAGGTTAGACTTTTGGTAACATTAGGATTAGTTTGTTCTCTTATTGTTTGTTTTTCTTTCCATTCTTTTAGTGTTTTAACAACAATATCAGTTATTGGAATAGTTCTTACACTGCAAGCGGTTTTTGTGTCGCTAAGCACTGTTTTTCGGCTTATTGCATTGCCTTCGGCATCAAATCTAGGAACTTGTGTTATCGCTCTTAATACTTTTATCTTTTTATGTTCAAAATCAACACAATTCCAAGTTAGTGCAATGGCTTCGCCAATTCGTAGACCAGCAAATATCATTGTAATACAAAGTGGCTTTATAAAGTTAGCTTCATCATTATTTAATGCTGTTAAAAATTTATTTCTAACTTCGGGGAGTATTGCTTTATAATTTTCTTCGCCATAATAAATTTTCTTGTCCTTGCTTGAAATTTTAATTTTTAATGTTGGATTAACTTGCACCCATTTGTTGTCAATCGCATATTCAAAAAATTGACTTAACAAATGCTTGTTTTTCTTGATGGTTACATTAGCGTGTTCACTTTCAATCATTTTATTAACAACTCTTTGAATTGCATAAGTATCAACTTCGTAAACTTTCATATTGCCAATTACTGGAGCAATATGTAATTTAAAATTACGAATTATACCTTCAAATGTTCGTGGCGTTACAGCACTCTTTTTAAAAGTCATTAGCCAATCAAACATTAGTTCCTTTAGATTATGACTTTCAACAAGTTCATACGAATTACTTTTTACTCTTCCACTTATTTCACTTAATTTTTTAGCAACTTCTGTTTGTGATTTCCCATAGGCAAATTTTCTTATCGGTTTACCACTTTTAGTAAAACCAATACTTATGTATCCAGCCCATCTTCCGTCTTTTCTTAAAAATATAGAACCTTCATTATTTGCTCGTCTTGTTTTACTCAAAACTTTTTTCTTAGCCATTTTGCACCTCGCATTTATTACTATTCATAA
>JAGCEE010000092.1 GCA_017650795.1 Clostridia bacterium
ATAAACCAAGTGGACTTAGTACTTCGCCATCAAAGTCACATTATACTGAAAACTTAAGTGGTGCGGTTTTATCTTATATGCTTCCCCACAATTCAAATTTTGTTGTGAGAATTATAGGCCGATTAGACAAAGAAACATCAGGCTTAATTATTGTTGCAAAAAATAGCATTAGCGCAAACTTTTATTCTAATTGTAATCAAATTACAAAGACATATTATGCCATTGTTAATGGCAAAATTGAAGATGAGTTAGTTATAGACAAAAAGATTGATACAACAACAAACGAACTTGGTTATAACAATCTTAAAAGAGTAGTTTCAAATAATGGAAAAGATGCAATAACCTATGTTTACCCTATTGCTTATGATGGAGCCAACACTTTATGTAAAATCAATATAAAGTATGGTCGCACACATCAAATTAGAGTACATTTGTCTTATATTGGTCATCCACTTGTTGGCGATACTGTTTATGGCGAAAAATCAAAACTCATTTCGCATACTGCACTTGTTTGTAAGGAGATTGAACTTCCTTTGTTTAATTTACACTATATTACAAACCAAAACAAAACTATTGGTCAAAATAAAAAAATACATCTAGAAATTGAATTTCCAGATGATTTTAAAAGCGCTTTTAACACTTTAATATAAAAGAGATTATTACAATGTTTTTAGAACAAAAGCATATGGTTTAAACTCATTTTTAATTATATGTTTTTTATAGCCTAATTCCTCTAATAAAAGCCAAAACGCTTTACTGTGATTAAGTTGTTTTATATGACATAGTTCATGGCAAATAACATAATCTATTAGGTTTTGTGGTAAACACATAAGTCTAAAATTAAAACGTAGTTGTTTTAAGCTATTACAACTTCCCCATTTTTGTCTAGATGATATTATTTTAACATCTTTATATTTTAAATCTAATTTCTTTGCTAATACTTGGCACCTGTCTATAATATAATTGTTTGCTAGTGTAAACAAAAACTTTTTAATACAATTACTCTTGTTGTTAGATTTTGAATGTTTAATCAAATAATCGCCAATTTTATACGTTTTTTTATCGTCTATTACTTTGTAACTTTTACCAAATATCAGTAAAGACTCTAAGTTAAAATATGCTTTATTCTGTAATAAAGATTGTTTAACCAATGCAACTTTTTCTTGTATCCATTTTTGCTTAGAAAATACAAAATTGTTTATATAGTTATTGCTGCATTTTTTTGGTGATTTAACTAAAACTTCGCCGGAATCTAATATTTTTATTATTAGCGTTTTTCGTTTTTCTCTTACTAATTTGTATTCCACACAAGAATAATACCACAAAATATTGTGTTATTCAACTAATTTTTGATTATCAAGTTTGCATAGTACTAATTATTTGACTTTTAGTTTTATGTATTGTAATATATACATGCAGTTATAAATAATATAATATAATTTGGATGTTATTTGTTAAATTAAATCTAAAACAAAGGATAAAAAAATGTACGAAGATATACCAAGAGGTCAACTATCAACAATTATTTTGGATTGCATAAAAGATAAAGATAAATACGGCTATGAAATCATTGATGAAATACTTAAAAATAGCAATGGTAAGTTATCAATTAAGCAACCAAGCCTTTATAGTAGTTTAAAGCGAATGGAAGACCAATCACTTATATCTTCTTATTGGCGAGAAAGTGATATTGGTGGCAAAAGACACTACTATCACCTAACAGACCTTGGCAAAAAATACCTAGAAAAATGGCAAGTTAGCACAAATACAAATAAGCCAGAAGAAAAACAAGAAGTAAAAGTGCTGCA
>JAGCEE010000093.1 GCA_017650795.1 Clostridia bacterium
AGGGTAGGTGAAGGTAGGTTACAAGGTACAAAGTTAGAAAAACGATACACCGATGGTATTATGTTTACATTTTCATTGGCAGAAGATTCCAAAATCAAGATGCATATTTTTAGGAGTACAGGTGTTGTAAACTTGGCTTTGAACAAATATATTTCTTATCGTGAATTTAGGACAATTTGTAAATGGGGTTTGTATGTAAACCCTGACGATGTTAGAAAGTGGGAACAAGAGCAATATAAAATCAACAAAGAATTACAAATTCAAAACAAACTAATGGAATTGGAAAATGATTTTAAATGATGTATCACAAGTAGAAAAAATTATAAAAGAATTTTCTGATATTGACTTAATGGATTATAGTATATCACCAGTTTTAAAAAGTTGGGGTTTGCATTATAAAAGTTACTTAGTAATATCTTTTTGGTACAACACTGACACAAATACATTAAAGTTCAAGCCAGAAATTGATGATAATTTTAATTATTCTCCTGGATATATCAAAGATTATACTGATACCAAACTTTATGAATTTTGTAGTGCTTTAAGTTTAAAGTATAAAAAATTAACAATTAGACAAAGAGTAAGTGAATTAGAAAAGGACTTTATAAATGAGAGAACTAAGCATCCAATAAAAAAGAAATCTAAAGGTTAATCTAGCTCATTGTAATGATAAGTATAGAAAATTTTACAATGGTTATCTTGAAGTCAATAAGGAACTTGGATTCAAGTGTAATGGTGCTGATACCTATGACCATTTTGACTGGTATGTAGCCGCAATTAAGGTTGGTACTTTGATTGAATGTTATAATATTACAAATCCAAATAAAACTAAACTGATTCGTAACATTGATGAGTACCGTGCATTTATGAAAAAGCACATAGAATTGCAAAAGAAACAAATGGTGGCGAATAGGATAAAAGAACTAAGCGAGGACTTTGAATGAAGATTGATATTAAAAAACTATGTGATGAACTTGGATTAAATTATGAAATAGATGAAACAAAAACGATTCGCTGTACATATTGCGGATATTATATACTTAGATATGACCAAATAGATAACAAAGATATTTACTATAAAACAAAAATAATAAGTAAAGAAAAAGAAATATTTAGTTTTTTGAATGTTGAACGTGTTTACGATGATGATTACAATTATAATTTCTTGAAGCATAAACTTATCAATACAATCAATAAGTTTAAGTTGGAAAAGATAGAAAAGCGAAAAACAGAGTTATGTAAAGATTTTTTAAACTTGACAAATTAAACTTTTATTACTATATTGACCTCAAAAGAGGTATATTATGGCTGAACAATCGTTAAGTATTAAAGATTTGATAGAAAACTTAGATGTAGCCGGTGGTGGTGCATATAAGGGTGAAAACAAGGATGGTTTTCACATCTTTGATATTACTGATGCGTGCAGTTGTGATAGATGGCTATTGATTAAGGAAATAGGTGACCATTTGTATGAAGTTCATTACGAAGATGAATGTAAACACAAATACGAAGAACCAATGACACTGCAAGAAATTGTGGATAACTATGTAGATTATGGGGTATAAAATGTCAAGATTACCAACATTACAAGAATTTTTGGATGCTGAAAAGAAAGGTAGAGTTTCTGCACATCGTCAAGGTCATTTGGTAGGATTTAAGTACACCAATGAAACGATTTATGCTCAGGATTGGGATGATGTTACACTTAATGCCCGTGGTATAGCTTTTAATGAATTGACTGGTTTAGTGGTAGCTAGACCTTTTAAGAAGTTCTTTAACTATCAAGAATTTTTTGATGGTGAAGGTAATCATTCATCTTTGTACAATAAGTTACCGCCTGAATGGTTGCCAAATATCACTGGTCATGCCCGTTATATGGAAAAGGTAGATGCTTCATTAGGCATTGTTTTCTATAACTGGATTACTGAAAAATGGCAAGTAAAGACGGGTGGTTCATTTGATTCTGACCAAGCACGATGGGCTCAGAAGTGGTTTGATGAAAATATCAATACTTTGTACTTAATTCAAACAAGAACTTATCTTTTTGAAATAGTTTCAAATGAAGATATACACCCTATTCGTTATGATTTTGAAGGTATGGTATTGTTGGGTGTTATTTCCAATAGTACAGGCGAAGAATATTCACTTGAAACCATTCAAGAAACTGCAACTTTGTTAAAAGTAAGAATGGCTAAAGTCTATGACTTTGACAATTTTAATGAAGCCGTTGAATGGGCTAAAAAGTTACCAAAGACACAAGAAGGTTTGGTAATTACCTTTGATAATGGATTCAAGTGTAAGGCAAAGTCTGATGATTGGTGCCAGCTTGCTAAAATGTTTGAAGGTATGACCAAGTGGAATGTTTGGGTAGCCTACGATTGTGAAAAAGATATGTTCCACGCACATGTTGATAAGCACAATGGTTACAAGCCCGTAGATGATGAAGTTTTGTTCATACCCGAAGAATTGGTAGAAATTCGTGAATATGCTAATTCTATTCAAGAAACCGTGAAATCCAAGGCAGACGAAATCTTGGATATGGCTAAAGAAATAAGTTTAAGCTATCCACAAAGAAAAGACCAATATAGATTTGCTAATGAAAAGATGCCTCAATATACAGCTGCTATAATGAAGGCATTGGACTATTTGGGTGGAAAAGTACCATTTACCCAAGTAAAGCAAATTGTTCACAAAACTTTACAACCAGCTCCCGGGGAGTAAAAATAAAAGTTCACTTGATAAATAAAAAAAGTCAAGTGGGCTTTTTTATTTTATAATTTTTTATATTTTTGGCAAACTATGGAAGTGCCTAAAAAAGATTTAATTATAGCATTAATGACAAGTTTACTTGTCTGTCTAATACCTTTTTGTATTGGACTTATTTTTAGTGCTTATTTCTTGTCTATAATTTCAGTTAGTGCATTGATTATACTTTGGTTTATTTTC